>NZ_JBHUXV010000035.1:0-86033 GCF_042669125.1 Streptomyces sp. NPDC057253
CGGTGGCGCCGAGAGGGGCGGGCACCGGGGCGGGTTCACTCGACGCCGACGCCGACGCCGACGCCGACGTCAGCAGCCGCAGCCACCGCCCCAGCGTCCGGCGCAGTTCCCCCTCCGGTACGACCGCGTCCGCCGCCCCCGCCGCCACCTGGGCCTCGGCCGTGTACGCCGACGGGTCCGCGTCCGGCGGCCGGACCCGGGAGCCCGCGAAGCCCACCTGGGCGCCGGGGAGGGCGAGGACCACATCGGCACCCGCGCCGAGGGTGGCCCAGCCGCCGCCCGTGGTGGGGTCGCGCACCACCGCGATCTGGGGCAGGCCGGCCTCCCGGGTCAGCGCCGACTGCCGTGCCACGCGCTGGAGTTGGGTCAGCGCGAGCATGCCCTCCTGCATCCGGCTGCCGCCGGTGGCCACCAACGGGACGACGGGCAGCCGGTGTTCACGCGCGTACGCGTACGCCGCCTCCAGCCGGTCGCCGGTGCGTTCGCCCAGGGAGCCGCCGAGGAAGCCGAACTCGAAGGCGATCAGGACGGCCCGGGTGCCCTCGACGTGCGCGGTGCCGCAGACGACCGACTCCTCCTCACCGGTGCGCTCGGCGGCACGGGCGCGCGAGGCGCCGTAGCCCTGCCAGCCGAGCGGGCCGTCTGGCTTGGACTGCCGTGCGGGGTAAGGGATTTCGGCGAAGTCGTCGGCGACCAGGGCGACGACCTCGCGGGCGGAGGGGCGCTCAGGCATGCAGGGCCCGCTTCATGATCTTCCCCATGTCGTTGCGGGGGAGCGCGGTCAGGTGGTGGAGGACCCGGGGCCGCTTGTGCGGCGCGAGCCGGCCGGCCACGTGGTCCGCCAGCTCCTCCAGCGTCGGCGGCGACTGCGGATCGGCCGGGACGATCCACGCCACGATCCGCTCGCCCAGATCGGGGTCCGGCTCCCCGGTCACGGCCGCCTCCCGCACCCCCGGGTGCTCCAGGAGCGCGTTCTCGATCTCACCCGCCCCGATCTTGTACCCCCCGCTCTTGATCAGGTCGGTGGCCTTGCGGCCGACGATCCGGACATAGCCGTCGGCGTCGCGGACCGCCATGTCCCCGGTCCGGAACCAGCCGTCCGCCGTGAACGCGGCCGCCGTCGCGTCCGGCCGGTTCAGGTACTCCGTGAACAGGTTCGGGCCGCGCACCTGGATCTCGCCCACCGTCTCGCCGTCGTACGCCGTGATCGGCGTGCCGTCCTCCTCCACCAGCCGCAGCTCCACGCCCGGCAGCGGCACGCCCACGGTCCCGGCGCGCGGCTCGCCGTCCGCGCGGACGCTGGTGTTCATGAGGGTCTCCGTCATGCCGTAGCGCTCGACGACCCGGCGGCCGGTCGCGGCCGCGATGCGCTCGTGGTCGTGCACCGGGAGCGCCGCCGAACCGGAGACGAGCAGCCGGGCGTGGGTCAGCGCCTTCACCAACTCCGGGTCCTCCGCCAGGGATTCGGCGATGCGGTGGTACATCGTCGGCACGCCGAACAGCATGGTCGCGCCGGCGTTCAGCTCGCGGGCCACGCCGTCGGTGCCGAAGCGGCCGAGGTGACGGACCGAGCCGCCGCGCCGGAGCGGGCCGAGGATGCCGAGGACCAGGCCGTGGACATGGAAGAGCGGCAGGCCGTGCACGAGGACGTCGTCCGCCGTCCACTGCCAGGCGTCGGCGAGGGCGTCCAGGGTGGTGGCGACGGCCCGGCGGGGGATGACGGCACCCTTCGGCGGCCCGGTGGTGCCGGAGGTGTAGACGACGAGGGCGGGGTCGCCGTCCTGGGCGCGGCTGTCGGGGGCGGCCCCGGTGGTGCCGTGCACGTCGACGTCGACGCGCTCCAAGTGGCTCACTGCTGACGGGAGTTCGGCGCCGGGTGCGGCGAGCAGCAGGCCCGGCGCGCTGTCGTTCAGGATGTGCCCGAGCTCCTTCTCCCCGGACTTCGGGTTGAGCGGCACCGCGGCCGTGCCGGCCTCCAGCGCCGCCACCACGGCCACCGCGGTCTCCAGTTCCGGGGTCGCCCAGACGGCCACCCGCTCGTACCGCGCGAGGGTGCCGGCCAGCGCGCCGGACGCGGCGGCGAGTTCGCCGTACGTCAGGGAACGGTCACCGAACCGCAAGGCGGGACGGTCCGCCGCGGTGCCGCCCGGCTCGGTGCCCCTGAGGGCCGGGAAGAGAGAGGTCACGCTTCACAACTCCTTAACCGTGGTCGCCTGTCGGTCCTACCCGAATCCCGGCACGACCATCACCAGCCACACCACCGCGGGCACCACCGCCACCACGATGCCCCCGTAGATCATCAGCTGCCGGAAGAACCGCTCGCGGTCCACGTCCGGTGCCGCGGCCAGCACCAGCGCGCCGTTCGTCGAGAACGGGCTCACGTCCACCACCGTCGCCGACACCGCCAGCGCCGCGACCATCCCGACTGCCCCTATCTCCCCCTGCGCGAGGAACGGCACCGCCAGCGGGATGAGCGCGCCCATGATCCCCACGGACGAGGCGAACGCCGAGACGATCGCGCCGATGTAGCACAGCAGTACGGCGGCCAGCAGCGGGACGCCGATGCCGCCGACGCCCTCACCGGCCCACTTGATCGTGCCCATCTCGTCCAGGACGCCGACGTAGGTGAGGACACCGCAGATCAGCAGGACCGTGGACCAGGCGATCTGCCCGACCGCCCGGCGGCTGTCGTCCGGCCAGACGGCGCTCAGGAGCACCGCGAGGGTGATCGACGTGAGGCCGGCGTCGAGATCGAAGGCGAGGACGGCGACGACGAGGGCCACCAGGGCGACGAGGGTGGCGGTGCGGGCGGGGGAGAGGCGGACGGGGTCGGGGGTGTTCGGGCGGTCGGACACGGCGGTGGCGGTCGTGGTGCCGGTGGGGGTGGGCTTGAGGCCGGTGCCGGTGCCGGTGCCGGTGCCCGTGCTTGTGCCTGTGCCTGCGCCTGTGCCTGCGCCTGTGCCTGCGCTGGTGTCCGTGCCGGTGGCTTTCGGGTCACCGGAGCCGGTGCCACCGTTCCCGTCCACCGGCACCGCCTCCTGCGACCACAGCTTCAACCCGCCGAACAGCACGAACATCACGCCCGCGATGACGAGGTTGGTGATCAGCGAGGCAAGGAAGAGGAACACCTCGTTGCCCGGGAGGTGCTCGCGCTCGACGATGCCGTTCACGATCGTGCCGTAGATGCTGATCGGTGAGAAACCGCCGCCCTGGGCGCCGTGCACCACCATCGCGCCCATCAGCAGCGGGCTGATCCCGTACCGCGCGGCGAAGCTCAGCGCGATCGGCGCCACGATCGCCACCGCGGCCGGGCTGACCGCGCCGATCGCCGTCAGCGCACCGGTGATCGCGAACATGACCCAGGGGATCAGCGCCACCCGTCCGCGCACCAGCCGGATGGACGCGTGGACCAGCCAGTCGGTGGTGCCGTTGGCCCGTGCGATGGCGAACAGGTACGTCACGCCGACCAGCACGACGAACAGGTCGCCGGGGAAGCCGGCGAAGATCCCGTCCGCGTCGAGGTCGGCGACGAGCTCGCCCACCGCGAAGGCGGCGGCGAAGGCGAGGGCGCCCATGTTGACGGAACGGGTGGTGGCGATGACGAACACCACGACCAGGACGAGGATCGAGATGAGTTCGGGGGACATACGGGCTCCCGTCTTTGGGCCCCGGAGCGATTGGTCAAGTGGCTGAGCCACTCAGCCACTGGGGGATGGCTGGTTAGCGTGGTGCGGGGCGGGCCGGAGGTCAAGAGAGCGCACAAAATTGGCTCAGCCACTTTGCCAATCGGCCGCTTATCCACACGGCCAATTGACCGGCTATGGGGGTGTTACTCTCCCGACGAACGAGAGGGGGACCCGTGACCGACGCCCTGCGCCCCATGTCCAAGCCACGCCTCTACGAGCAGGTGCTGGACCGGCTCCGCCAGTACGTCACCGAGGCCGGGCTCCGGTCCGGCGACCGGCTCCCGCCCGAACGCGACCTGGCCACCCGGCTCGGGGTCAGCCGGGCCTCCGTGAAGCAGGCGATCGTGGTCCTGGAGGTCCAGGGACTGGTCGAGGCGCGGCACGGCGGGGGGACGTATCTCGTCCGGGACAGCCTCGACGTGGAGCCCGTCGAGCGGATGGTCGAGCGGCGCCGGCGCCTGCCCGACGTCCTCGACGCCCGCGAGGCGCTGGAGACCAAGCTCGCCGAACTGGCCGCCGAACGCCGTACCGACGAGGACCTGTTCGCGATGCGGACCGCGCTCGCGAAGATGGCGGGCGAGATCGAGGACGGCGACCACGGCATCGAGGGTGACCGCATGTTCCACGCGGCGGTCACCGCCGCCGCGCACAGCGCCCTGCTCGCGGAGTTCATGCGCTCCATCGCCGACCAGATCGCCGAGAGCCGCACCGAGTCCCTCCGCCAGCCGCACCGCCCGGAGCGCTCCCTCGCCCAGCACCGGGCGATCCTCGACGCGATCGCGCTCCAGCGCCCGGGCCAGGCGGCCTCGGCGATGCGCCGGCACGTCCGCACGGTGGCGAAGGTACGGCTGCTGGACTGGGAGCCCGAGGCCGCCGAGTAGCGGCGACCGGGTCACCGCCGGGCGGCCGGATCGCCGCCGGGCGGCCGGGTCACCCCTGGGCAGTCGGGTCACCGCCGGGCGGTCGTGTCGCGGCCGGACAGCCAGGTCACCGCCGGGCGACCGAGTCACCGCCGGACGGTCGGGTCACCGCCGGGCGGCCGCCAGCACCTCCGCCACCACCCGCGGCAGCGACCCCGGATGCAGGAACAGGAAGAGGTTCGGCTCGACCAGTTCCAGTTCCATCACCCGCGGCCGCCCGTCCTCCCCGTCGACGAGGTCCACGCGCGCGTACAGCAGTTCCGGCGCCTCCGGTACGGCGGCCAGGGCCTGCTCGGCGACGGCGACCTCGGCCGGGGTCGGGGCCCAGGGCTCCAGGCCCGGGTGGGCGACCTTGGCCGCGTCGAAGGCGGTGCCGGGGGCGAGGACCGCCCGTTTGCGGCTCGCGTGCAGCAGCCGGCCCCCGAAGAACTGGAGCGCCCGCTCGCCGCCCGCGTCGATACCCCGCATGTAGGGCTGGACCATCGCCGTGAGCCCCTCGGCGTGCATGCGCTCCAGGTGTCGTACGGCGTCCTCGTGCTGCTCGGGCGTGTAGCGGGCGGCGTAGCGCGCGCCCGCCCCGGAGGTGGGCTTGACGACGTACTCGTGGTCGCCGGGCAGGTCGGCGGGGTCGCCCGGTGTGAGATAGCGGGTCGGCACCACCGGCACGTCCGCCCGGGCCAGCTCCCCGAGGTAGCGCTTGTCGGTGTTCCAGCGCACGACCTCCGCCGGGTTCGCGAGCCGGGTCGCCTTGCCGCACCGCTCGGCCCACGCCACGAACTCGGCCGCCCGCCAGCTGTAGTCCCAGGTGGAGCGGATGACGGCCAGGTCGTAGCCGGCCCAGTCGACGGAGTCGTCGTCCCAGCACACGGCCTGCGCGTCCGCGCCGGCCTCCCGCAGCGCGGCCACCAGCACGGGCAGGTCGGCGTCCTTGCTGGGTTCCGGTCGGGGGTCGTAGGTGACGAGGGCGACTCGGGGCACGGCGGGTTCCTTTCCCAAAGGGGGCGTCGGGCAGGCTAACCGCGGCCGGGGGAACCGCGGCAACCCCTTTACCTTCCCCCTGGGTGAAGCCCCAGCATCGGGATCGAGGAACACGGGATCGAGGAGGAGACCGGATGGAGTGGCTGACGATCGGTGCCTTCGCGCGGGCGTGCCGCCTGTCGCCGAAGGCGCTGCGGCTCTACGACGAGCTGGAGCTGCTGCGTCCGGCCCGCGTCGACCCGGGGTCGGGCTACCGCTACTACACCCCGGCCCAGCTGGAACAGGCCCGCCTGGTGGCGTGGCTGCGCCGCCTCGGGATGCCGCTGGCCCGTATCCGCACGGTGTGCGCCCTGCCGTCCGCCGCGGCCGCCGGCGAGATCAGGGCGTACTGGGCCGAGGTGGAGGCGGAGACGGCCGTACGGCGGGACCTCGCCGCGTTCCTCGTCGACGAGCTGACGGCGGCACCGAGGAAGGACACCACCATGCTCGAACTGCGTTACTCCGCCCACTCGGACCGCGGCCGGGTCCGCGCCGCCAACCAGGACACGGCGTACGCGGGCGCCCGCCTCCTCGCGGTCGCCGACGGCTACGGGCCGGCCGGCGCGCCCGCCAGCAGTGCGGCCGTGGCGGCCCTGCGGTTCCTGGACAGCGCGGAGCTGCTGGCCGGCGACGTCCTGAACGTCCTGGAGGACGCCGTGCACGGGGCGAGCGAGGCGGTACGGGACGCCGGCGACGGCACCGACGAGAACGGCACCACCCTGACCGCCCTGCTGTGGACGGGGTCCCGCCTCGCCCTGGTGCACATCGGCGACTCCCGCGCCTATCTCCTGCGCGGCGGCGCGCTCTTCCGCATCACCCACGACCACACGGTGGTGCAGTCGCTGATCGACGAGGGCCGGCTGACCGCCGAGGAGGCCGTCACCCACCCCCAGCGGGCACTGCTCCTCAAGGCCCTCAGCACCGCGGCGCCCGACGTGCGACTGCATGACGCGGAACCCGGCGACCGCTACCTGCTCTGCTCCGACGGCCTGTCCACGGTCGTCCCCGACGCCACAGTCCGCGACCTCCTCACCACCGCCCCCGACCCCGAGGCGGCCGTACACGCCCTGACCGACGCGGCGAACGCGGCCGGTGGCCCGGACAACGTCAGCTGTGTGGTGGCGGACCTGGTGGCCACAGCACCCTGACGACTGACAGCATCACGCCCATGTCGCTCTCCGGAACGGACGCGTACGACCGGGAGACCGGCCTCCCGCCGCTCGTCGTGCGAGCCCTCGCCGCGGCCCGCGTGCACGGCTTCCCCTACTCCTGCCGGCCCGAACAGGGACGTCTGCTGCGCGCCCTGGCCGGCGGGGCACGCGAGGCGATCGGGGAGACGGGCACCGGGTGCGGGGTCGGGCTCGCGTGGCTGGCGGCGGGGGCGCGGGACGGCGTACGGCTGATCAGCGTCGAGCGGGACCCGGACCGGGCGCGGGTGGCCGCGGAGGTCTTCGCCGACCGCCCCGATGTGCGGGTCCTGCACGGCGACTGGACCCGCGTCGCGGCCGACGCCCCTTACGACCTCCTGGTCCTCGACGGCGGCGGCACCGGCAAGACCCCCGACGACACCCCGGCCGATCCGGCGCGCCTTCTCGTCCCCGGCGGCAGGATCGTCGTGGACGACTTCACCCCGGCGACGGACTGGCCTCCCCGGCACGGCGGGTCCGTGGACCGGCCCCGGCTGTACTGGCTGGAGCACCCGGCCCTGGACACGGTCGAGATCCCCCTGGCGGCGGACCTGGCCACGCTGGTGGGGACGCGGCGGCGGGGCGGGGTCAGCGGAGGGTCCATCTCTGGAGCAGGCCCCAGGTGAACTCGGCTACCACCTCGCGGCGGACCCCCTCCTCGTCCGGGGCGGTGAAGGACAGGCCCCAGCGGGTCGGGGCCGTGCCTTCCAGGGGGCGGGCCGGGGCGAAGGCGCGGGCCGCCTCGTCGACCGTGCAGGACCACGGGGTCAGGTCGGCGAGGGTGCGGAGGGTGGGACCGGTCGCGGCGGGCGCCCGGATCAGCCACTCGTTCCAGACGGCGCCCGTCGGGGCCAGAAGGACCTCGAAGCGCAGGTCCGGCCAGAGCGGGACGGGCCACAGCCAGGCCTCGCACTCCAGGTCGCCCACCTTGCGGGTGAGGACGGTCTCCGGGGGGCCGAGGACCGAGCGGTAGCGGGAGGCGGCGGCGCGGGCGCGCGGGGAGCGGACCATCGCCTGCCAGCGCCGGTTGGCCTCCCGCATGTCCGCGATCGAGACACCCAGGGCGCGCCGGGCGTCCTCCACGGGGCCGGGGTTGTGGTCGGCCATGCGGCGCAGCAGGACCAGCTGGAAGTCATGGACGGTGAAGGGACCGGCCGGGGGCTTTCCGGAGGGCATGGTCCCCATCCTCCCCGACGGCACTGACACCGGGCCTGCGGCCGTCCGGGAGGAAGAGCACCGAGTTGATGTACCGCGGGCGGTGCAGAAAGGGCAGCACCCGGCGCAACAGCCCCTGGGAGACGACGTACGAGGCCCGCTCCTGGTGCGCCTCCAGGGGGAAGCCGGACAGCGGGACCCAGGTGGCGCGGGGCAGCACCCAGCCGTCGTAACCGAGCAGCGAGAGGTACGTCACCACCGGGGCGATCGGCTGGATCCGGGACTCCAGCTCGACGAAGAGCGCGGGCCGGTCGCGCGAGAGGATGCCGGTCGCCCCGCGCAGCACCGCCAGCTCGCTGCCGTCCACGTCGATCTTGATGAACCCGACGTCCTTCAGGGCCAGTTCGTCCAGCGTGACACAGCGGACGTTCAGCGCCCGGCCGTGGATGTCCCGCCGGACCAGCGAGGACACCCCGCGGTCGCCCTCGTCGCCGGGCGGCAGCCACAGCCGGGCGATCCCCGGCCGGTCGGCGGCGGCGGCCTGCACGACCCGGACGTTCGCCGGGGCCGCCGAGGTCAGCAGCCGGGCCAGATGCGGCACCGGCTCGACGGTCACCACCCGCCGCGCCCGCCCGGCCAGCCGCCGCGTCCACGGCCCGTACCAGCCGCCCACGTCCACGGCCGTACCGCAGCCCGCCGGGCACAGCTCGGCCAGCCGGGCGAGCTCCGGCTCGAAACGCGGGTACACGGCCCGGGCGGCCGCCGCGACGAGCCGGGTGGGCAGCAGGGGGGCCACTCTCGCCGCCCAGGTGCGCGCAGGTCGGGTCATGGAATCATCCCGGGGGTCTGGGGGGAACCCCCGGTACAGCGGCGCAGGAGGTCCTCGTGCTCGTCGTCGGTGACCTGCTCACCGGAGGCCGGCAGCAGCTGCGGGATGCCGTCGACGATCGGGTAGCGGCGCCGCAGCCGCGGGTTGTAGAGGGCCTCGTCCGGCGGTACGAGATGCAGCGGGCCCTTGTCGAGCGGGCAGGCCAGGATCTGCAGCAGCGGGTCGTCGGGGTTCATGGGGGTGTCAACTCCTTGGCACCGATGGGGGGTTGAGGAGCCGGATCGTGCTTGGGCATGGCCAGCAGTACGGCGACGGCGAGCACCGTGCCCGCGAGGCGCAGCGCGAGCCGCAGCGGGTCGTGGGGCAGGGACTCGCCGAACGAGAGCGTGCCGAGCACCGCCGTGTACAGGCAGGTCACCGTCGTGCACACCGGCACGATCAGCGAGGCCCGGCAGCGCTGGAGCGCCGCCTGCGACATCACCAGGCCGAACGCCCCGGTGAACAACAGGAGATACGGATACGGGGAGCGCAACAGCTCAACCACCGCGCTACCCAGCCCACTTGAGGTGAGATAGCTCGAAACCCCTTTGATCGCCAGCGAGCTGACCCCGTACAGCAGGCCCACGGCCACGCCGTACTCGACACCGGTCGTCGGCATGCGGTGCCGGTGCCGGGTGCGCCGCTCGGCGGAGCCGTACAGCCACACCCCCGCCGCCAGCGACGGCACGCACACCAGCAGGATCAACGGGTAGGGCGCGTCCCGGCTGACCCGGTCCGAGCCCTCCTTCAGGGACAGCACGACCATGAGCAGGGCGAGCAGGATGGCGCCCAGCGCGTACCGCTCCCGCCCGGTGGTCTCCTCGCCCAGCAGCCGTGCCGAAAGGAGCACCAGCAGCACCAGACCGGAGACGAAGATGCCCTGCGCGGCCGCGATCGGCAGGGTCCGGTACACCGCGAGCTGCGCCCCGAACCCGGCCGCCAGCGAGAGTGACCCGCCGATCCAGAGCGGGCTGCGCAGCACCAGCCCCAGCAGTCGCGCCGGCTGCCGGATCGTCACCTCCGGAAGGGAGCTCAACGCCCGCTTCTCCAGCACGAATCCGAGGCTGTACAGGGTGTTCGCCAACAGGGCCGCCGCCACTCCCCACCACATGGGCCCCGCCCCCTAGGTCTTCCGGGCGTGCAGCAGCAGGATCGACGCGAGGGACGGTCTGGCACACGCCAGCCGGTCCAGCGCCCGCAGCGGACGCGGCACGCCGTGGAAGGGGGCCCCTTCCAGCCGTACGACCTCGAAGCCGGCCGCCGCCACGAACTCCCGCAGCGCTCGCGCCGTGTACAGCCGCAGATGTCCTACGACCTCCCGCCCCGGCCGCCCGTGGATCGCCCGCAGACTCACCTCCGAGAACACCGGCTGGACCCCGGCGAGGAGCAGCCCGCGGTTGTACCAGGCGGCCAGGTTCGGTGTGGACAGCATGAGATGGCCTCCGGGGCGCAGGACGCGGCGGATCTCGTCCAGCGCCGAGTCCGGGTCGACGAGATGCTCGACGACCTCGCTGAACAGCACGGCGTCGACCGAGCCGTCCCTGAACGGCAGGCCGGTGCCGCCCAGTTCACCCCGAATGGCGTACGGCAGCCTGGCGGCGGCCCGCTTGAGGGCGTCCTGGGACCAGTCGACGCCGACGATCCGGTGACCGGGCAGGAGCGGGGCGGCGGTGGCGGCCGCGGTGCCGTCGCCGCAGCCGATGTCGAGGACGGTGGCCGCGCTCGTGCCGGGCGCTCCGAGGGCCCTCGCGAGCATGCGGGCCTGGCGCAGGGAGCGGGGGGTGCCGGAGGCGACCGGGACGGCGGGGTCCTCGTAGAAGTCCCGGAGGCCGCCGCGGCGCGGGGGCGCGGTGGTGTTCACGGGGCCACCTCCGTGGTGTGCAGGTAGTGCTCGAACAGGTCCCGCAGATGGGCGCCGTCGCCGTGCCCGAGCAGGGCCCGCGACCAGCGCAGGGCGAGGTGCAGCCGGCCGGCGGTCGAGGCGGTCGTGACCGTGAGGCCGCGGGGCATCCTGGCGGGCGCCGAGAACCACACGGCGTGTGCGCGGCCGGCCTCCTCGCCGAAGTCCAGGGGGTAGGGGATGCGGCCGATGTTGCTGAGCAGGGTGGTGGAGGTCCAGGGGGCGGCGGCCCTGCGGAGACCTCTGGTGAGGGCCGCGCGCCAGGTCACCGGGGTGACGGGGGCGGTGAGGAGGCCCGCGCCGTGGCCGAGTTGGGGGCGGCTGAGGGACTTGAGGGCGCGGGTTCGCTGCGCCGTGCGGCGCAGGAGGTCGGGCATGTCCTCGGGTTTTCTCGTCAACTCCGTTGGCGAGAAGGGGACTTCCACCAGTCGGGTGCCGTTTCCTATCGGCATCGTCATGTCTCTGGGGCGGTCGTCCACGGGCATGGTGATGCGGAGGGGGCGGGGGGCTTCGCCGTGTTCCCTGTTCCAGTGGGCGATGGTCAGGGCCGTGGTGACCATGAGCTGGTCGTTGACGGTGTAGGGGGAGCCCTTGGGGCGGTGGGGGAGGGGGAGTTCGGTGACGAGGAGGCCGTTGCCGGGGGAGTTCTCGGGTGTGCCGGGTGCTACGCGGGCTGGGCGGGTCCAGTTGGAGGGGGTGTCCGTGGCTTGTGGCGGGTCCGGGGGGCGGATGGGGGCTGGGGTGGGGGAGTTGTCCTTGCCGCCGTAGATTTCCGCGGCGGTGGCGAGGATGCGGAGGCAGGCGGGGCCGTCCAGGGCTGTGTGGTTGATGGTGAGGAAGAGGACGGTTGTTTGTCGGCTGCGGGTGAGTGGGGGCTTGTCGCGCCCCGCGGCGGAGCCGCTAGTCGATACAGCCCCGCGCCCCCAAGAAGGTGGGTGCGGGCCTACCATGTCCGTCGCCTCGCTGCCCTCTGCCGGGCCCGCGCCCTCCACCACCTCCAGCCGTATCGGTGGGGACAAGGAAAGCGGAGGGGCCTCGACCAGGGCCCTTGTCCTCGCGTCCCGCAATGCGTTACGCCCCGGAGCCGGAAAGGACACCACCTCCAAGTCCGGCTCCGCCGTCAGCTCCCACTCGTAGCGGCGGCGGTACCAGCCCCCCCGCGCCTCCCGCATCAGGATCCGTGGGTGTCGGTGCAGGGCCTCCGTGAACGCCTTCCTCATGCGTGCCGGGTCCAGGTGGCCCGGCAGGTGGACCTCGATGTGGACCGTCTCCGGTTCCTCCTCCTGGAGGCAGTGCCGGGAGACCTCGTCGACCACCGGGAACGGGATCCGTGCGGGAGTCGTCATGCGGGGTCGCCCCTTCCCTTCTCCACTTCGACCGGCGGCAGTTGCTGGGTCGGTGCCTCGGCGTCGGGGCGCTCCTCCCGCTCCCGCACACTCACCAGCGCCGCGAACAGGCCGAGCAGCGCCAGCAGTTGGGCCGTGTGGCCGAAGGCGCCCTCCGATGCGCCCACCGGCTCGCCCGCCCCCACCGCGGCGGCGATCCCGGCCCCCGCCAGGGAGACGAAGGCGATCGGGACCAGCCACGAATGGCGTCGGGAAGCAAGCACGGCCAGGGCCGGGACCAGCAGGGCGAACCAGCCGGCGATCACTACGCCCACCAGGGTGAGCGCCAGCACCCCGAGCCACACGCCCGGCGCCGGAGGCACCCGCTGCGGTTCGTCGGGGTTCGGGGAGCGCCTGCGCCACAGCACCAGGCCCACCAGGACCGCCAGGGCGACCCCGCTGCCGATCAGCGCGCCGTCGTACGTCGTGGCGGGTTCGTACGACAGCTTCACCGCGCCGCCCGCGCCCGCCGGGATCCGCCAGCCCTGCTGCCAGCCGTCCAGCCGTACCGGCGACAGCGTCCTGCCGTTCAGGGTGGCCTTCCAGCCGTCGTTGTAGTTCTCGTACGTCGTCAGGTACGAGGCCGCTCCCGAACCGACCGTGACCTCGCGCTTGTCGCCGAGCCAGTCCTGGATGCGCAACTCGCGGGTGAGCGCGGTGGGTTCGGCGACCGTGCCGCGGGTCAGGGTGAGGTCGGTGAGGACCAGTGGTCCGGCGTCACCGGCCTCGACGACGTGTTCACCGGAGGTTAGGGTCAACTCGGTGTCCGAGCCGCCGCCCTGACAGAGCGTCACCGTCAGCAGGCGGCGGTCTGTCAGGTCGCGGATCCGGCCCGACACGCCGGTCTGGTAGAGCTTGCCGTCGACCGCCACCACAGGTCCCTGTCCGCACGGCAGCGAGAACGTCCGGGTGGCCTTGGGCTGCGGGGTCCGGTACTGGTCGAGGGCCGGGAGGTACGCCTCCGTCAGGCCCACCGGGAGCTGGAGATCCTCGTCGGCGACCGGGTTGTGCAGGGTCAGCGGGGCCGTCTTGGTGATCGTGATGTCGAGGCGGTCGGTGGTGATCGCCGGGAAGCGCACCGCGCCGTTCTCGTCGACCCCGGCGACCGTCGCGCCGTCGGGCGAGGTGATGTCCACCTCGGTGGGACGGCTGGACAGGCCGCCCGCGGGCGCCAGCACCACCTCGGAGATGGGCTGTTTGCCGTTCCAGCTCAGGTGGATGGTGGGGCGGTCGCCCGCGATCCAGGCCGTCGTGAGGTCGCCGTCGGTGAGGTTGCGGGCGGACAGGCCGGTGCCGAGCGTGGCCGTGGAGTCGGCGGTCGCGGTGATGCGGTTGCGCTGGTCCGGGGCGACCTCGTACAGCAGCTTGTCTAGTGCCTCCCCGGACACCGGCACCGCGCTCGCCTTCACCGAGTACGTCCCCGAGGCCTCGGTGGTGAAGCGGCGGTGCAGGCCAGCCTCGGTGCCGGTCGGGGAGATCCCGGCCGGGTCGGGCACCCGGTGCAGGGAGACGGTCTCGGCGGCCGCGTCGGAGGAGTTCGCGTCGGTCGGCAGCCGCAGCAGCCGGGTCACCTGGACGCCGGGCAGGTCGATCTCCGAGAACCCGGCCCCGGCGAGCCCGGTCCGGCGCGCCACCGAGTCGGTGATGGTCAGCTTCATCCACCCCGTCCTCCCGGGCGGCGCCTTGATGCTCTGCGTCGAGCCGTCGGCGCGCAGGAAGCTGGTCCGCGACCCGTTCTCCGTCTCCACCCGCACCTTGGTCGCCGCCGACCGCACGCTCTCCTGCGGCAGCGGCGTGACCTTGAAGGAGGAGGGCATGTCGTACGCCGGATCGGAGAAGGCGATGCGCAGCCACTGCCCGTCCGGCGAGCCCGCCACGCCCTCCGCCCACGCGGTGTCCGGATTGCCGTCGAAGGCGTTGACCGGGTCGAACTGCGGGAGGTGGAACAGCCAGTTGCCGTACGAGGCCGCCGTCACCGAGCGGGCGCCGCGCAGTTCGGCGACCGTTTGGTGGTCGAGGCCCTTCGTCGGCAGGATCTGGTGCGGTTTCTCCCCGGCGTCCTGGGCGGCCCCGGAGGCGTTGCGCTCGTCGCTGGTGTACGTGTACGACGTGTTGGCGTTGACGAGCCCGAAGCGGGTGTCCGCGCGCCGCAGCCCGTCGCCGACGATCTGGAGCGCCGGGGTGCCGAGCCCGGGGTGGTTGTCACCGGTCAACACGGTGGCCCGGCCCCGCAGTTCGGTCGCCAGCGGCAGCAGCGACTCGGGGCCGCCGGACACCTGGGCGGTGTCGGCGACCGGCAGCAGACCGGTCTGTCCGGGCCGGGTCACGCTCTCGCTCGCCGGCCGGTAGATCTCCACCGCCCGCTGCCTCGGGTACAGCCCCTCGACCTGGAGCGGGGTGTCGTGGGCGATCCGGCCGCCCGTCATCAGCGGCCCGAGACCCGTCACCCGCTCGTAGCCGGACTGTTCGAGGGCCCGCTTGACGACCGAGGAGGACACGGTGCCGATCTGGTCGGGGTCGAGGTCGTTGCGGACGACGACGTAGTAGACCCCGGCCCGGCTCAAGTAGTCGGCGAGGCCCGGTATTTCACCGCCGGTCATCAGCGCCTGCTCGACCGCGTCCATGGCCCGCCGGTTGCCGGGGGTGCCGAAGGGGACGTAGTCCCGTTGCGCCCAGCGGGACTCGGCGAGGACGTCGAGCGGCTGGTCGATGGGCGAGCCCCAGGTGTAGATGCCGTGCGCGGTCGCGGGGACGACGAGGGCGCGTGAGTCGGGGGAGTACTTCTCCAGCCAGTCGGCCGTGGTGTGCCAGTACTTCGGCAGCTGCTGGAAGGAACCCGGGTTCAGGATCGAGCCGTTGAGATACGGCCACAGCAGTCCGGGCAGGATGAGGACGGCCGCGATCAGCGGGGCGTACCGGCGGCCCCTGACCTCTCTCGCCCCGCGCGTCTCGGCGGCCACCCCCAGCAGATGGGCGAGGCCCAGCACCAGCGCGAGGGCCAGGCCCGGCTGGAACTTGTAGATGTTGCGGAAGGGGGCGAGCCAGCCGTTGAGCCAGTCCTGCACCAGTCCGTGGAAGGGGGCGCCGAACGCGCCGCCGTACCCCGCGAGCAGCACCAGGACCGCGGTCAGCGCGGTCAGCACCAGCCAGCGCCGCTCGGGCATGTCCCGGCGCGCCAGGCCCGCGAGGCCGAGCCCGGCCGCGAACGCCGAGCAGAGGATCACGATCACCGAGGAGGCCACGGTCCAGCCGGCCGGCAGCCACGCCTCCCCCAGGTGCAGATAGGCGACCCAGTTGCCGGCGCCGCGCAGGGCCTCGGTCGCCGACATCGTCTCGGTCGTGGTCCGCGCGCTCTCGACGTACGGCAGGAAGTTCTCGCCGTAGACGCCGAGCAGCAGCAGCGGGATCACCCACCAGGCGGTCGCCAGGATCACGCCCGGCACCCACCAGGCGATCAGTTTGCGCTGCCGGGGGCCGGGTGGCCGGGACAGCAGGTACAGCCCGACCGGCAGCAGACAGGCGAGGGTGGAGGCCGCGTTCACGCCGCCCATGAAGGGGATGATCAGCGCCGAGCGCAGGGCGGCGATCCGGGCGCTGTAGCGCTCGTCGGTCAGCGGCAGCAGCACCCAGGGCAGGAAGGCGCCGGGCAGCGCGGCGGCGGAGGTGGAGCCGACGACGATCGTGAAGACGGGCCACAGCGCGTAGGCGACGGCGGCCAGCAGCCGGGAGGCGCCGTTGCCGACGCGCAGCCGCTCGGCGAGCCTGAGCGCGCCCCAGAACGCGACCGACACCACCAGCGACAGCCACAGCCGTTCCACCAGCCACACCGGCAACTGGAGGGCGTGGCCCAGCCAGTAGAACGGCAGCATCGGCCACAGATAGCCGACGTACTGGTCCTGGATCCCGCCGAAGGACCCCTGGTCGTGCCACAACTGCCCGAGATCGGCGAGGAACCGGCCGGGGTCCGTGGTGACGCCGAGCTTGGTGTCGAAGGTCTGCCGCCCCGGGTGCACCGCCAGGAACAGCACGAACACCACGGCCCAGAACCCCAGCAGCCAGCTCCGCGACCGGGGGCCCTCCGGCGGGCCCGACATGATCGCGGTGGTGGGTTCGGCTGCCGGAGGAGGGGCCTGGACCGTGGACGTCGTCATGGTGGACACCGCCGGAGGATGAGGAGGAGGTTCCAGGTGGCGACCTCGCGGATGCCGGGAGCCCTGACGACGGTCTCCGCGAGGAAGGGCCAGTAGCGGGAGCGCGCCGAGACGACCGTGACGTCGTCCCGCGCACGCACCAGCCGCAGGGTCGGGCCGATGTGCACGGCGAACAGGTTCTCGCCGAGGGTGTGCTTGGCGGCCTTTCCGGTACGGCGCCGGTAGCGGGCCCGGGCCCGCTCGGCACCCAGGTAGTGCCAGGGCGCCCACTCGTGACCGCCCCACGGGGACAGCCAGTTGGTGAACGACACGTAGATCAGCCCACCGGGCCGGGTGACCCGGATGAGCTCACTGAGAAAGGTCTGCGGATCGGCCACGTGCTCCAGCACGTTGGAGGAGAAGGTGACGTCGGCGACGGCGTCGCGCAGGGGCAGCAGATAACCATCTGCGATCACGGCGGAGTCGGGCGGCTTGTCTCCCAGTTCGCGTGGATCGGGTTCGAAGAGATATGCGTGCCCTCCTCGACGCCGGAACTCCTCGGTGAAGTACCCGCCACCACCACCGACGTCCACGACGGTACGACCGGCGACGGGCCCGTCGTAGGCCTCGACCTGGTCCACGGCGTCACGAGCGAGCAGCGAATAGCAGGCATCGGGATCATCCTGCTCGTGCCGGAAGGCGCGAAGGAGATTCAGGGAACGTCGAAACGAGGGGTCCCTGAGATTTTGGGGGCGCGGGGCAGCATTGAATATGCGGCTACCGCCGCGTGCGCGCGACCAGCCACGACGGAGCCGCACCCGAGTCACGGCCCCCAGCCCCTCACCGCCTCGGAGGCAACCGCCCGAAACTGTCTGACAGTCCGATGCCAACGGAACCGCGCAGCCCGGTCACGAGCGGCCTTGCCCATCAACTCCCGGCGATGTGAGGACAGAGCCAACGTGCACCAAGCGGCGGCGAACGAGGACTCCCCCCGCGCCAGCACCCCCGTCTCCCCGTCCACGACGGAATCCCGCAGCCCGGGCACGTCGAAGGCGATGGTCGGCGTCTCCCGGGTCGCGGCCTCGGTCACCACCAGCCCCCACCCCTCGACGGCGGACGGGTGGAGCAGCAACCAGGCCTCGCACAGGAGCCGGTGCTTCTCGGCCTCGGACACATGCCCGGTGAACTCCACACCGGGACCGGCGAGTTGCTCCAGGCGGGACCTCTCAGGACCGTCGCCCACGATCACCAGCCGTCCCCCGGTCACCGGCCGCACCCGCTCCCAGAGCCGCAGCAGCAGATCGATCCGCTTGTACTCGACCAGCCGGCCCACGGCCACGAACAGCGGTTCCGGCGAGCGCCGCACCAGCGGCTCCGGCTCCTCGACGCCGTTGTGCACGACCCGGATACGGTCCCGTTCGACGCCGATCGCCCGCAGCGCGTGGGCGGTCGACGGGGACACGGCCACCAGCAGACTCCGCCCGCGGGCCGCCGCACCGGCCAGCGCCCAGTGTTCGAGTCTTCGGCCGAGCCGCGCGGCAGGCGCCAAGGGGCCGCCGAACCGCATCTTCCACAGATCGGTGTGGACGTGGTTGACCAGGCACAGCGTGGGACCGCGGTGCCACAGGGGCGCGAGGTACGGCATGCCGTTGCACACCTCGACCAGCAGGTCGGTCTCGCCGACCTGGCGGCTGAAGGCCGTACGGGCGCGCAGGTAGTGCCCGAACTCGCCGCCCGCCGACACGACCCGGTAGTCCCGGTAGGAGGCGGGCCCGCCGCACAGCAGGGTCACCTGGTGGCCGAGTCCGGTCAGTCCGTCGGCAAGCCGGTCGACGAGCAGCTCGGAGCCGCCCGCGGCCGGGTTGTCGAGGTCGCGATGGGCGAGGAAGACGATGCGGCGCGGAGGTGGGGGGAGCGCCGGGGAGTGCTGTGAGGTGTGCTGCGAATGGTGCGATGAGGGTTGCCGTTGCGACGCCTGGGAAGGCGACCGCAGCGGATGGGGCACGTGCTGGGGCATGGGTGCTCCAACTCGTCTCAGGGTGCGGAACTCAGCGGTGTTTTCCGCCTGCTTGTGGGGGGACTGTGCGCTTTCTTGGATGTGGGTGTGGACGGGTTGTGCTGGGGTGGGGTGGCACAGTTTTCGCCCACAGGTTCGCCGTGGCTACTCACGCACGTGACAATTTCCGGGCTTATTAGAGCTGACGTCCAGTCACATCGTGAGGACGGGCTCGGGCGTATCGCTCATATCGGTGGACTCGGGGCGCCTGCGCCCCCGTACCACCAAAACGCCCCCCACGGCAGCCAGTACGAATCCAGCCACAGCAGCCCCGATCGGCAACGTCTCACCCACCGCGCGCAGTTGTCCGCTGTCCCGCTTGGCGAGCCGTACCGCGTCCTTCTGGGTCGCGGTCGTGAACGCGATCTTCCGGCTGTCCAGCAGGACCACGGCGTCCTTCTTCGAGCCGGGTGCCCGCAGCGTGCGCTTGGGGCCCACCTGCGCGTAGACGACCCGGCCGGTGCGCTGGTCCACGACCAGCTCGATGCCATGGTTGGAGTACCACTCCTCGGCCAGCACCTGCGGCCGGTCGGGTTCGTCCACGATCGTGCCCGGCACCAGCCGGGTCCCGACCTTCGCCGGGGCGACCGTGCCGGTGAACCGGTAACCCGTGTACCCCTGAACCTTCTTCGTACCCCGGTAGTGCAACGTCACCGTGGATCCCAGGGAGTTGTCCCACCACTGGTAGGAGCGTCGCTGCACGTCGAAGGGGAACTTCAGATAGGCCTCGCCCTCGATGTACGGCTTCTCGCCGCAGCAGTGCACCGGCTTGGTGGTCCTGCGGTCCATGACCCAGCGGTGCGGGATGAACTCCAGGGCGTCGTGGGGATCGGCGGCCGGCAGGGACTTGTCGGTGTCGACGGTGGTGGTCACGTCCCACACCGCGGCCCGGCCGCTGCGCTCGCTGTCCTCGACGTTGCCGCGCACCCGCTGGGTGACGGTGATCCGCTGGTCGGGGACGGTCTTGACCTGTTCGGTGTCGAAGACGCTGCCCGTGCCGCGGTAGACGGCGGTCTGGTCGATGTCGATCGGGTTCACGGCGGCGCGCGGTTCCACGTACCACGCGAGCAGGGGCGCCAGTACCAGCAGAAAGGTGCCGAGTCCCAGCAGAATCAGGGAGATTGGAGAGGCTGTACGGCGCATCCGGACACTCCAGGGGCGTGAGATGACGGAGTTCGGGCCGCTCTATGGGCCGGAGACCGTAGGCGTATCGGCACGGGGTGTCAACGTCTTGACGGATTGTCAATCGGCTGTCGACACTGGGTCGACAGGCAGGGTGGGTACCGGGCCGGGTTCCGGGTGGGGACGTACGCCGGATCGAGCCGCTCGAGAGAGGCTGTGCCCTGCGATGTCCAGACTGCTCGCCGCCGCACTGACCGTCGTGGCCGCCGCACTGCTCGCCCTCGGTGCCGCGCTCGGCATCGTCGCGCTGCTGGAGGCGACCCCCGAGCAGCCCAACACCCCCTTGATCACCTACGAGCAGACGGACCAGGGGAGTTGACCGGTGGCCGCCCGTCCGGCAACCGTGAACACCCGCTCGGCCTGGCACGACGTCCCGCGTCCGAAGGTGCGCCGGTTCGCCGCCATCGCCATGTCCGAGGCCCCCTCGCTCGCGGAGGAGATCCTGCGCGAGATCCGCCGTGAGTACCCGCATCTGCCGGTCGTCCTCGACGAGTCCGGCGAACCGATGGCCCTGGTCGGCATCCGCCGCGCGATCGAGGTCTTCGTCCAGCACCTGGAGACCGCGGAGGGCCGCCCGACGGTCCCCCCGGGCGTCTTCCAGGAGTTCGGCCGGGGAGAGGGCCTGAACGGCCGCAGCCTCGACTCCCTCCAGGCGATCTACCGCATGGGCGTACGCCTGGCCTGGCGCCGCTTCGCCGACATCGGGCAGCGGGTGGAGATCCCGCCGCCGGCGATGTACGAGCTGGTCGACGCGGGTTACGAGTACCTGGACGGCCTGGTTGACCAGTCGGTGCGCGGGTACGCCGAGGCGGCGGCCCGGCAGGCCGGCGAGCGGCTGCGTCTCCAGCGCCGCCTGATGGAGCTGCTGCTGGCCGACCGCCACCACGGCGACCCGGCCGAGGCCCTCACCGAACGCGCGGCCCGCATCGGCTGGCCGCTGCCGAGGAAGGTCGCGGTCGGCGTCCTGCTGCGCCCGGCGCGCGAGGCGGTGCCGCCCGCGGTGACCCAGGGCGTCCTGCTGGACATGGACTACGAACAGCCCCGCATGGTCGTCCCGGAACCGGACGCGGCCGGCCGTCCCGAACTCCTGCACCGGGCCCTGACCGGCTGGTCGGGCGCGATCGGCCCCCCGGTCCCGCTCGCCGACGCGGCGAAGTCCCTGCGCTGGGCCGAGGCGGCCGTACACCTGATGGAACGGGACCTGCTGCCCACCGGCGAGGTCCTGTACTGCACGGAACACACCGAGGCCCTGGTCCTCCTGCAACCGGAGGAGCTGATAGACGACCTGGCCCTGCGCTGCCTCTCCCCCCTCCAGCACTGCGGCCCCACCCACGCCCGCCGCCTCGCCGAGACCCTGCTCGCCTGGCTGGAGACCCGCGGCGGCGCCCCGGAGGTGGCCGCCCGCCTGGGAGTCCACCCCCAGACGGTCCGCTACCGCTTACGCCAGATCCGAGAACTGTGGGGCGACGAGATAGACGACCCGGACCGCCGCTTCGAACTGGAACTGGTCCTACGGGCCCGCCGCCTGCGGGGGGAACTGGCCTGAGCGACGCAGTGTGACGTGCCGCACACGGAGTGGGTCAACGCGCTGCCTGCCCATTGCCCGCGGAAACCGCATGTCGCTAGCCTGTGTTCGTTATGCCGATCGTCTGTTGAAATTTCGAACGCAGACGCCTTAGACACCATAGAGAGGGGGCCGGTTGTGGGACGCCTCGTACCTGCCGTGACCCGGGCTCTCGACATTCTCGAGCTCTTCCTCGACGGGGACGGCACGCTCTCCGCCCCCGACATAGTGCGCCGGCTCCAGCTGCCCCGCACCACCGTTCATGAGCTGGTGACCACTCTGGCCGCTCGTTCGTACATCGTCCAGGTGCCGGGCCAGCCGGGACGCTACCGGCTCGGGGTGCGGCCGTACCAGCTCGGCAGCCGGTACGCCGAGCAGCTCGACCTCGCCGCCGAGGGGCAGCAGGTCGCCCGGTCCGTCGCCGAGACCTGTGACGAGACCGTGCACGTGGCGATCCTGGAGGGCACCGACGTCATCTACATCGCCAAGGTCGACTCGACGCACGCGGTGCGGATGGTCTCGGCGGCAGGGCGCCGGCTCCCGGCCCACTGCACCTCCGTCGGCAAGATGCTCCTCGCCTCCCTCCCCGACCCGGAGCTCGCCTCCCGTATCCCGGAGGGCGTCCCGCTGGTCGCCATGACGCCCAACAGCATCACCGACCCCGGCGCCCTGCGCACCGCCCTGGACGAGATCCGGCAGCGCGGCATCGCCGTCGAGACCCGGGAGTCCAACCCGGACGTCTCCTGCGTGGCCGCCCCGGTCCGCGACCGCACCGGCCAGGTCGTCGCCGCGCTGTCCATCTCGGTGCCGATGATCCGCTGGAGCGACGACCGCCGCGGTGAACTGGAGCAGCTCGCCGCCAAGGGCGCCGCCGAACTCTCCGAGCGCCTCGGCCACCGGAGCATGGCATGACCCAGTTCAGCACGTACGACGTCGCCGTCCGGGCCGAGGCCACCCTCGGCGAGGGGCCCACCTGGGACGCCGCCGGGAACCGGCTGCTGTGGATCGACATCCTCGGCGCCCGGCTGCACACCTACGACCCCGCCACCGGCGGCCGCACGGTCCGCGTCCTCGACCAGCACATCGGCGCCGTCAAGCCGCGCGCGGCCGGCGGCCTCGTCCTGAACCTCCGCGACGGCGTGGCCGTCCTGGAGCCGGACGGCACCTTCCGCTGGCTCCACCACGAGCCCGTCCCCGGCCGCCGCGCCAACGACGCCGCCGTCGCCCCCGACGGCTCCCTCTGGGCCGGCACCATGCGCTACGACGAGGCGCCCGGCGGCGGCACCCTGTCCCGGATCACCGCCGACGGCACCCACACCACCGTCCTCGACGACGTGGCCGTCAGCAACGGCACCGGGTGGAGCCCGGACGGACGGCTCATGTACTACGTCGACTCGCCCACCCGGCGCGTCGACGTCTTCGACCACGACGGCGGCCGGATCACCGGGCGCCGCACCTTCGTCGAGATCGAGGACGGCGCCGGCTTCCCCGACGGCCTCACCGTCGACGCCGACGGCTGTGTGTGGGTCGCGCTGTGGGACGGGGCAGCGGTACGCCGCTACACGCCCCAGGGTGCGCTGGACCGGGTGATCGCCCTGCCGGTCCCGCGCGTCACCGCCTGCGCGTTCGGCGGCCCCGACCTCACCGACCTGTACGTCACCACGGCCCGGGTGGGCCTCACGGCACCGCACCCGGTGGCGGGCTCCCTGCTGGTGGTCCCGGCTGCGGGCAAGGGCCTGCCGCAACCGCCCTTCGCCGGCTGACCAACAGAGCTGACGAACAGAGCCCACGAACACAGGCGCCACCGGCGTCGGCTACTGCAACCCCGCCCGCTTCAACTCCTCCGCGCTCAACGGCGGTTCGGCCAACGGCTCCTTCAACGGCCCCACCGCCGCCGCCAGCAGCACGGAAGGCGTCAGCAGCACCTCCGCCCGCCGCTCCAGCGACGTCACGTCGGTGACGCGGCGGGCGATCCGGCCGTTGCCCGTGGCCGTGCGCATGAGCCGGGAGACGTACCCGGCCACCAGCCGGTCCCGTCGGGTCGGCCCGCCCTCCGTCGCCCCCGGATAGAACACGTCCTGCCCGGTGGCCAGGTCCCAGGCCGCGCCGACCGGCCGGGCCACCGCCTTCTGCACCCGGCCGGACAGCCCAGCGGACCCGGCCCCGTACCGCCGCGTCAGGTCCCGCAGGAGCAGCGCGCTCTGGGCACCGACGGCCAGGCCGTGGCCGTAGACCGGGTTGTAGGCGGCCAGCGCGTCGCCGAGCACCGTGAAGTTCTCCGGCCAGGCCGGCATCCGCTCGTAGAAGTACCGCCGGTTGACGGTGGTCCGCGTGACGGAGACACCCGACAGCGGCTCCGCACGGGCTAGCAGCTCGCCGATCAGCGGATGCCGCAGCTCCTCGCGGGCGAAGCGCACGAAGTCGTCGTCGGCCGCGGACGGCTCCCCGCCGCGCGTCCCGTTCAGGGTGACGATCCACCGGCCGTGCTCGATCGGCAGCAGGAACCCGGCCCGTCCGGGGCCCTTCACCCGCGGGTCGGGCTGCACGTTGACGACCGGGAAACTGTCCCGGGCGGCCTCGGGAGCGAGGTAGAGCCGGCTCGCGTACACCAGCCCGGAGTCGACCTCCCGCCGCTCCGGCGCGGGCAGCCCGAGCTCCGCCAGCCAGCGCGGCGCTCCCGAGGCCCGCCCGGTCGCGTCCACGACCGTCCCCGCGCCGAGCGTGCGTTCGCGGCCGTCGCGCTCCCTGACCCGGACGCCGGTGACGGCCTTCGCGTCGCCGACCAGGCCCAGTACCTCCGTGCCGGCGAGCAGCTCGATCCGCTCGTCGGCCAGGACCCGCGCCCGGACCGTCGCGTCCAGCAGGTCCCGGCCGGCCAGGATCACGTGGTGGGACTCCGGCCAGCGCCGGAACCAGCCGTGCTGCGAGAGGACCACCATGTCCGTCGTCACCGGCGCCCGGCGCGCCCCGGCGGCCAGCAGCGCCTCGGTGACGCCGGGCAGCAGCTCCTCCAGGGCCCGCACCCCGCCCGACCACAGCATGTGCGCGTGCCGGGCCTGCGGCAGCCCCTTGCGGGGTGCCGCCTCCGTGGGCAGCTCGTCGCGCTCGACCACGACGACCCGGTCCACGGTGTCCGCCAGCGCGGCCGCCGCGAGCATGCCCGTGTGGGATCCCCCGAGGACGACGGCGACGCGGGCGGGGGACGGGTGCTCGCCCGTGCCGCTCAGGTCCGCCGCCCGACGTCCACGCCGGTCATCGCTGCCGGCCTGCGTTTCTGCTGGGGGTCCGGGAGTCGTCCCCCGGGAAGACGCGGTACTCATGCGTGGACATGCTCTCTGCCGGGACAGCCGCGCGGGCGCGGACCGCCTTGATCTCGTCGGGGCTGTGCAGGACCTCGGACACGGCCTGGATCTCCTGCAACAGGTAGGTGGTGTCCGGCTCGCCGGTGCCGGCGCCGGGCGCGGAGCTCCGCTCGCTCTCGACGGCGTCCAGCAGCGTCACGGCGGCGGCGAGCGCCTGGGCCCGGCCGCGCTCGTGCCCGAGGGCGAGGGCGGCGTCGTAGGCACGCACCCGCAGGTCCTCGTCGAGGAACCGGGAGAGCTGGAGGAGCGCGTCGCGGATGTAGGTCTCGCGGCGGATCAGCCGCATCTCGGGGGTGGCGCGCAGCGCGAGCGGCTCCCGGCTGCCCGCGACGGTCCGCATCAGCCGGGCCAGGGGCCGCAGGCTCCGGTGCCGGCGGCGGACCAGCCAGCGCTCCTGGAGGTACTGGCCGGCGTGCGGGACGATGAACCCGATCGCGACCAGGGTGGCGGCGATACAGGCGGCCGAGGGCGCGATGTTGGTGTTCAGCCAGTCCAGGTCGTGGCCGGTCCAGCGGGCCACCACGGCGGTGAACTTGGCCGCGCTGAACAGCAGGTTGGTCGCGAAGCCGACCCCGAGGAAGCGCAGCCCCCAGCGCAGCCAGCCGTCGAGGCCGTCGGTGCGGATCCAGTTCCACACGAGCCGGGTCGTGATCGAGCAGGCCACCGCCTGGGCGAGCAGATAGAGCAGGATCTCCTCGCGCATGAAGGGCGTACTGGCGTAGTAGGTGTCCAGGTCCCGGATCTGCTCCACGGGGACGTCGGCGAGCGCGAACAGCGTCCACAGGGCGACCACCACCCCCGCGTACACCCAGACCACCCAGCGGGTCGCGCGGCGCGTCTCGGCCGAGCGGTCGGTGAGGCCGTTGCGCCAGTGCACCACCAGCAGCAGCCAGGACGCGGACAGCGCGGTGATCAGGGAGTACACCCAGGGGGCCGCGATGTTCGGGACGCCGGTGACCCGGTTGGTCCAGGCGATGGTGCTGGGGGCGGCGCAGGCGAACACCGCGCAGGCGAACAGCAGCAGACCGCCGACCGCGCGCAGCAGCGGGTCCCGCCACAGCTTGAGGATGCTGGGCAGTTTGATCACCAGGGCGGCGGTGAGGACCAGGCCCGGGAGCCAGTAGGAGATCTGGAGCCCGGTGATGGAGGCGGCCAGGTCGGGGTGGGCCGCCGTCACGAGGCGGGTCGTCGTTTCGGTGCGGGTCACCGCGTGCCGCCTCCGCGGTAGCCGAGCGAGCGCTGGACCGGGTCGGGCCGGCTGCCCGGGCCGCGGGCCGACACGAACGGCCGGAAAGCGGCCGCCAGTCGGTGCCCGAAGTCGTCGGCCTCGGCCTCGTCCGCGGCCCGGGAGCCGTTGCGGGCGGCGACCGTCAGGGCGACGGAGTCCCAGCCGGACCGGCTCGCGATGGCGTCGGCCGCGGCCGCGTGGTGATGGGCGTGGCCCGCGTGCAGATGCCACAGCTCATGGCCGAGGATGACCAACTGCTGCACCTCCTCGGCGCGTTCCTCCACGATGACGAGGTCGAAGTCCTGGAACTCCACCCACAGCCCGGTGACCGCGATCTCGTCGGGGAAGCGCTCGAAGCGCAGGTCGACGGGGCGGCCACCGCGACGGGCGCTCATCTCCTGGCACAGGGCCCGGCACAGCTCGGGCACGTCGGCCGGGGGACGGGGCCTGGCCCGGACCGCGGTGGTGAGGTGGGAGACCAGATCGCGCATGGCCGGGGTCGCACGGGTGCGCCGCAGCGCCGAGGCGATCCGGGCCGCACTTCTGCGCGCGCCCGCGATGTCCATCCCACCCCCTGAACCTTCCCGCCGCCGTAGGACGGGCTGTTCGAGAGTACGCGCCCCGAAGTGTCCCGTCACGCGATCCCATCCTGCTGCACACCCCATTGACTGGGAAGCGCTTCCTGCCTACGGTCCCGTTCGAAGTGACGATCACAATTCGAGATACCGAACCCTTTGGGGGCGCGGGGAACTGCGCGACCAGCCACCAACCACCCGCGGACAACATTCGACCCGAAAGGCCCAGATGAGCACCGCCCGCTTCACCCTCGACCCCGCCTTCAGGATCGGCGAGGTCAACCCCCGCCTGTTCGGCTCCTTCGTGGAACACCTCGGCCGCTGCGTCTACACCGGCATCTTCGAACCCGGCCACCCCACGGCCGACGAAGCGGGCCTGCGCCAGGACGTTCTGGAGCTCGTGAAGGAACTCGGCGTCACCGCCATCCGCTACCCCGGCGGCAACTTCGTCTCCGGTTACAAGTGGGAGGACTCCGTCGGCCCCGTCGAGGACCGCCCGCGCCGCCTCGACCTCGCCTGGCGCTCCACCGAGACCAACCGCTTCGGCCTCTCCGAGTACATCGCCTTCCTGAGGAAGGTGGGTCCCCAGGCGGAGCCCATGATGGCCCTCAACCTCGGCACCCGGGGCGTCGCCGAGGCCCTCGAACTCCAGGAGTACGCCAACCACCCGCAGGGCACGGCCCTGTCGGACCTCCGGGTCTCCCACGGCGACAAGGATCCCTTCGGCATCAAGCTGTGGTGCCTGGGCAACGAGATGGACGGCCCCTGGCAGACCGGCCACAAGACCGCCCAGGAGTACGGCCGGATCGCCGCCGAGACGGCCCGCGCGATGCGCCAGATCGACCCGGACGTCGAACTCGTCGCCTGCGGCTCCTCCAGCCAGTCCATGCCGACCTTCGCCGCGTGGGAGGCGACGGTCCTGGAGGAGACGTACGACCTCGTCGACCACATCTCCCTGCACGCCTACTACCAGCCCGAGGACGGCGACCTCGACTCCTTCCTGGCCTCCGCGGTCGACATGGAGTCCTTCATCGAGAACGTGGTCGCCACCGCCGACCACATCGGCGCGAAGCTGAAGTCGAAGAAGAGGATCAACCTCTCCTTCGACGAGTGGAACGTCTGGTACATGTCCGAGTGGCACGAGATCGAGAACTCCGGCGCGCGGGACTGGGCGGAGGCCCCCCGCCTCCTGGAGGACAACTACAGCGTCCTGGACGCGGTCGTCTTCGGCTCGCTCCTGATCGCCCTGCTGCGCCACGCCGACCGCGTCACCGTCGCCTGCCTCGCCCAGCTGGTCAATGTGATCGCCCCGATCCTGACCGAGCCGGGCGGCCCCGCCTGGCGCCAGACCACGTTCTTCCCGTTCGCCCAGGCCTCGAAGTACGGCCGCGGCGAGGTCCTCGACGTCCGGGTCGACTCGCCGACGTACGAGACGAAGAAGTACGGCGAGACGGACCTTCTGCACGCCACCGCGGTGCGCGCCGAGGACGGCTCGGTGACCGTCTTCGCGGTCAACCGCAGCCAGTCGCAGGCCCTGCCGCTCGAAGTCGCCCTGAGCGGCCTCGACTTGACGGACGTCGTCGAGCACAGCGTCCTCGCCGACGCCGACCCGGGCGCCCGCAACACCCTCGACGAGCCCGAGCGGGTCGCCCCGCACGCGGCCGAGGGCACCGCGCTGAAGGACGGCACCCTCACCGCCGTACTGGAGCCGCTGTCCTGGAACGTGATCCGGCTCGGCTGAGCCGGATCCCCGAGGGCGTCAGCAGGTTTCGCGCAGGAAACCGGCGGCGCCCTCGGGCACGACGTCCGGGTCCCGGCGCACCACGCTGAGGGTGCTGCTCCAGTCGGCGCACGCCGTGGCGAGGCCCTTCCTGGTGTACTCGACCACGAGGACGTGGCCGCCGAAGGCGTCCGCGAACTCGCCGCACTCCTCGTACTCCGCGCACTCCTCCACGACGGCGAAGTCCAGGCCCACCGACGTGTGGTCGGAGAGCAGCTCCGCGGTGTTCTTCTGGGCGACGGCCAGCCCCTTGGCGTGGGCGTGCGCCGCCAGCAGCTTCATCAGGGCGGTGGCCTGACCGGCTTTCAGATACGACGGGAAGCGGGTGAAGGAGTCGTAGTTGTCGGGCTCCACGGCCCGGTAGCCCTTGGCCGCGCAGGCGTCGATCCAGGTGCCCAACTGGGCGGCGATACGCTCCCGTTTGGCGGCCGTACGGATGTCCAGGACGGCCTCGTCCCAGTCCTTGTCGTAGACGACCTTGCCGTCGGCGTCCCGCAGCAGCAGGTCGGCGTCCCAGTGGCTCTCCTCGCCCGCGTCGGCCTGGTAGGCGTTGATGTTGCAGATGTTGTAGAGCCCCCGCGCGGGGGCGTCCTCGTAGCTGCGGCTCACCACCCGGACCCCCGCCGCCGGGGGATACGCGCCGCCGATCTGGTAGTCCCACGGCACGTGCTTGGGCGGGAGGGCCACGGCGGCGGGGGCGGTGGCCGCGGGGGCGGTGGCCCTGCTCTCGGTGGCCGTCGGCCCGCTCGATGACGATGACGATGACGGCGACGGGCTGTCGCTGTCCGACCCGGCCCGCACCGCCGCGATGCTCAGCCCGGTGACGGCCAGGGCGGCGACGAGCCCGACCAGGACGCGCCGCCGGGGCCCGCGCCGCGAGACCGGCCGGCCGGTCCTCGTGGGGTCGGACGGCCCGGACGAAACAGGCACGGGCGAAACCGGTACGGACGGCACCGGCACGGCGGGATCCGGTGCGGCAGGGTCCGAGGGTGTCTCCGTGTCCGGCAACGCCCTGAGCAGCTCGTGCAGTTCACCCAGTTCGGGCCGCGCTCCCGGGTCCTTGTCCAGGCAGCGCTCGGCGATGCTCCGCAGCGGTTCCGCCACCCCGTCCAGGGCCGGCGGCTCGTACATGACCTGGTAGCCCGTCAGGTAGGGGCTGCTGCCGTCGAAGGGGCGGTTGCCGGTGGCCGCGTAGACCAGCAGGGACCCCAGCGAGAAGACGTCCGAGGCGCCGGTGACCTCGCGCGGCGCGGCGAACTGCTCCGGGGACATGAAGGGCGGGGTGCCGATCAGCCGCCCGGTCATGGTGAGCGCCTCGTTGTCGACGGCGTAGGAGATGCCGAAGTCGATGACCCGGGGCCCGTCCTCGGCCATCAGGACGTTGCTCGGCTTCAGGTCGCGGTGCACCATGCCGACCCGGTGGATGTCCCGCAGCGCCTCGACGAGGCCCAGCGCGAGCACCCGCAGCGCGCTGCCGCGCAGCGGGCCGTCCTGGGTCACGATGTCCGCGAGGGTGCGGCCCGGGACGTACAGCGTGGCCATCCACGGCTGCGGGGCGTCCGGGTCCGCGTCCACCACGGGGGCCGTGAACGCCCCGCTCACCCGGCGGGCCGCCGCGACCTCCTGCCGGAAGCGGGTGCGGAACTCCTCGTCCAGCGCGAACGCGGGATGCACCAGCTTGACCGCCACCTGCCGCCCGGATTCCGAACGGCCGAGGTAGACGATCCCCATGCCGCCGCTGCCGAGCCGGTCGACCAGCGTGTAGCCGCCGATGGACTCCGGATCGCCGGGGCTCAGCGGCATCGCGGGTCACCTTTCCCGAGTAGGGGGTGCTCGAAGTTCCCGAGGACGGGTGCTCGAAAGTTCAACGACATCAGGCTAGCGGCCGGGGGATTCCACCTCCGTGACCGGTACGCCTCCGGCCGACGTCCCCAGCAGCCGCAGCCGTACGTCCCCGGGCCCGGACTCCGTGCTCCCGTCGGCCAGGACCGCCAGGGCCAGGGTGTTGGTGCCCCGGGTGCGCAGGATGCCGTTGGGCAGGACGAAGGTGTGCTGCGGGCCCACGTCGTTGACGTACTGGCCCATGTTCCAGCCGTTGAGGAAGATCTGGACGCGGTAGGCGCGCTTCGGGTCGTCGTCGAGGACGAGACCGACGGAGGCGTCGATGCCGGCGTCCACGCCGAGCCGGAACGTCGTCCGGTACCAGGTGACCCCCTGGCGCCGGTCGGCGCGCGGCAACTCGGCGGGCTCCCAGTGCTCTTCGTCGAAGCCCGGCAGATGCCAGCCCTTGCGCTCCCCGTACAGCCCGCCGTTGTTGAGCGGCCCGCGCACCGGGTCCGGTGCCGTCTCGCCCTGGATGCGCCAACTGGCCTTCGGGGAACCGCCCTTGAAGGTGACCGCCGTCAACCCCCGGGCCACCTTGTGGGAGTCGGCCGACCTGCCGTCCATGTCGTGGGCCATGCGCCGGACCAGGACCGACAGCACGCGGGGTGACTCCCCGGCGGGGCGGGGCGTCTCGAAGGTGGCCGTGGCCGCCCAACTCCCCTTCCTCGCCGTGGACTTGTCCGGCACCGGCATCCGGTGCGTCCCCAGCGGCTCGCCGTCCAGCCACGCCATCAGCAGCCCCTGCGTGCCGGTGCTGTAGGACAGCGACACCGACTCCAGGTCCGCCGCGTCCGTCAACCGAGCCCGGTACCAGACGTCGCCGTAGTGGAAGCCGTAGTCGTCGGCGAACAGGACCGGCCCGCCCCTCGGGACCGGGGTGGTGCTGTACGAGCCGGTGCGGTCGGCCGTTGTCCAGCCCGAGTCGTCGTAGTCCGGGAGGGCCTCGAAGTTCTCGGTACGGCGCCGCCAGCCGCCCAGCGCGGGCAGCCGCACCTCGCCCACGGCGGGGATGGGGAGCTGCCCCGGGACGGGCGGCATCTCGGCGCGCAGGCTGCCCATCGGGGTGATCGAGGTGCGCAGCGGGCGCCCGTTCCAGGTGATCCGGCCCAGGCCCCGCGGCCCCCACACCTCCATGCCGGTGCCCTCGACGGTGTCGCCGGTCAGGTGGGCGGTCACACCGTCCAGGGTGGCCTCGCGCAGCAGCGAGGGGCCGTAGACCAGGACCGTGCCGGTCGGGGTGTCCAGCGGGAAGAGCCGCAGCGCGCCGGGGTCGTCGGCGAAGATCAGCAGCAACGGGGTGTCGCCGCTGCCGCCGCCCTCGATCCGCACCCGGGCGAGACCCCCGACGCCGATCGGCGTGGTGATCCTGAGGACGCCGAGGTCGTAGTTCCACGCGGGTTCCGCGTCCCCGCGGGTGACCAGCGGCTCCTCCGGGCATTCGAGCAACACCTGGGCCATCTCGCCGTGCGGGGCCGTGAACACGGCGACGTTCATCCGGCCGGCCTTGAGGAACATCATCGGCTGCGCGGTGGCGAACTTCAGCGTACGGCCGCCCAGTTGGAGGTTGGCGGTGAGCAGCCGGGCGTCATGGGGGGCGACCGTGAACGCCACGTCGATCCCGGCGTCCGGGATGGTCGTGGTGATCGGCGCGTCGGTGTCGTTGCGCACCACGTACACCTGGGAGCCGGTGTCCGGGTTGGTCAGGTGGTACACCTTCAGCCGCTCGTCCGCGGCCCGCACCGCGTCCGCCCGGTCCAGCTTGGCGAGGTCCGGCACGGTCCGCAGGAGATGGCCGAGCTGGTGCAGGGGGGCGAGCTTCGGGGTCTGCCGGCGGGCCTCGTCGATCGCCGCCCCGTAGTCGTACGACGTGTAGACCTGCGGGGCGGGCAGCCAGCCCCACGAGGCGCCGCCGAAGGTCATGTAGACGTTGTGCACGGTGATGCCGTTGGCGAGGTTGGTCAGCTGGAAGCGCCGCTCGTAGGCCGCGTCCCGGCTGTACCGGGCCTCGGCGTACCCCTTGCCGTCGAAGGTGGCCCCGCCCCACGGGTCGAACCAGCCACCGCCGAACTCCGGGATGAACCCGGGCGTGCGCGGACTGGCCGTCGCCCCGCCCTTGAGCCCGCCCACCCCGAAGTGCCCCCAGTCCGGGGGCACTTCACCGGGCGCGGGATAGCCGTCGAAGCCGTACAGCCAACCGCCCTCCTCGCCGCCGGTGTTGAAGGAACCGGGGGCCCAGTAGCCGTTCCTGCCCTTGTCGTTGTGGAACAGCGGTACGTCGATCCCGTCGGCGCGCACCTTCTTGTACAGGTGGGACATGTAGTCCTGGCCGAGCGGCTCGTCGACGAAGGCGTCGTACTCGTTCTCGATCTGGTAGAGCAGGACCGTGCCGGTGCCCTTGGTGAACAGGTGCCGGGCGGCGATCGCGTTCACCGCGGTCAGCCACTCGTCGACGTACGACAGATAGGTCGGGTCGGAGGTGCGGGCCCGGCCGGCGGTCGTGGCGAGCCAGCCCGGGAAACCGCCGCCGTCGACCTCGGCGTTGATGTACGGGCCCGGGCGCAGGATCACGTACAGGCCGGTCTCGGTGGCCGTGCGCAGGAACAGGTCGAGGTCGCGGACGCCGGTGAAGTCGTATTGGCCGGGACCGGGGGAGTGGTAGTTCCAGGCCACGTACACGCTCACCGCGTTGAAGCCGTGGGCGCGCATCTTCTGCAGGACGTCCCGCCACAGCGACGGGCTCGGCAGCCGGAAGGGGTGCATCTCGCCCGACCACAGCACCAGACGGCGGCCGTCGACCAGCAGGGAGTACTCGTCGAAGCCGACCGTGTGCCGGGTCCGGTCGGCCGCGGGCGCGCCCGGCGCCGGCCCGGTGGGCACGCTGTGGGAGGCGTACGCCCGGGTGGTCTCCCCACCACTGCCGCTCAGCGCGAAGCCGAGCGCCGTGGTGCCGGCGAGGGCGCTGAATGTACGTCTGCTCAGCTCCAAGGGAGCGCCTCCTGGTCGTGCCTGTCCTCGTGTCCGTGCCCGGCCCGTCCGCCGGGCTGTGAGTGGTGAGGCCATTGTGGTGTGGCCATTCTCTATGGCCGGACGCCGCACAATTGTCGTATGAGGATCTCTGCGCGGGCGGACTACGCGGTACGGGCGGTGCTGGAGCTCGCCGTGAGGCGGGACTCGGAGCCGGTGAAGGCCGAGGCCATCGCCGCGGTCCAGGACATTCCGCACAAGTTCCTGGAGGGGATCCTCGGTGACCTCAGGCGCGGCGGGATCGTCGACAGCAGGCGCGGCGGGGGCGGCGGCTACCGGCTCGCCCGCGAGGCCTCGGCCATCACCGTCGCGGACGTCATCCGTACGGTGGACGGCCCGATCGTGTCGGTGCGCGGCGAGCGCCCCACCGGACTGGAGTACACCGGCTCCGCCCAGCCGCTGCTCCCGCTGTGGATCGCCCTGCGCGCCAATGTCCGCAAGATCCTGGAGGGCGTCACCATCGCCGACATCGCGGGCGACGCGCTGCCGGAGCCGGTGAAGCGGCTCGCGGCCGAGCCGGCCGCCTGGGAGAACCCCTGATTCCGGCCAACTGCACCTGCTGACACGTGAGTTGAGCCAATGCCGGAATGGCTGGAGTTCGCTCTGGCGGCACCCCAGGGCGCTCCCTACGATTCCCTCGCCGCGGTGCTTCACAGAAACCACACAGGTTCTCCACGCTTCAACATGTCAGCGCAGAGGAGAGACCCCCCATGGCAAGTGGACTGCTCCTGGGCGGCGCCGTAGCCGCTCTCGTCACCGCGGCGGTGCCCGCGCACAACCCGTCCGGCGGGTTCGTCGACCCGCCCCCGGACAAGATCGTCATCAACGTCGCCACGGTGAACGGCTCCGGCTGTCCCGCGGGTACGGCGGCCGTCGCGGTCTCCGAGGACAACACCGCCTTCACGGTGACCTACAGCGACTACCTCGCCCAGGTCGGCGGCAACTCCGACCCCACGGCGTTCCGCAAGAACTGCCAGCTCAACCTGATCGTCCATGTCCCGCAGGGCTTCACGTACGCCATCGCCAGCGCGGACTACCGGGGCTTCGCCTCGCTCCAGTCGGGCGCGAGCGCCGTCCAGAGAGCCTCGTACTACTTCCAGGGCTCCTCGCAGACGGCCTTCAAGACCCACAACTTCACCGGCGCCCTCAACGACAACTGGCAGGCGACCGACACCACCGACTGGGCCCAGCTGGTCTGGGCACCCTGCGGGGTCCAGCGCAACTTCAACATCAACACGGAGATCCGTGTCAACGCCGGCTCCTCCTCGCCGTCCAAGGTCAGCTTCATGACGATGGACTCGACGGACGGCGACATCAGCACCATCTACCACATGGCGTGGAAGGAGTGCCCCGGCAAGTGACCGGCCGTCGGTGAGACAGGGGCCGCCCGCCACCTCCTCGGGGTGGCGGGCGGCTCGGTGGGTCACGGGGGCGCAGGCGCCAGGGTCACTTCTCGACGCCGAGGGTCAGGGTGCCGGAGTAGCCGGCGGAGGGTGAGCCGCCCAGGGCGGTCAGGGTCAGGAGCCCGGACGCGGCGCCGCCGTCGTCGTAGATCGAGTCCTGGGCGAGGGTGGTGCGGGGGACGGTGTTGGCCGAGTACGGCGAGAGCGCGCCGACCCTGGCGGTGACCGTCTCGTCGAAGAAGAGCTGGCCGGTGTGGAGCTCGGTGCCGCCGGTGAAGGAGCCGTCGGGGGTGAGCGTGACGCCGATGTGCACCTTGACGTGGATGTGGACGCAGCGGCCCCGGTACCAGCCCGGGTAGACCGTGGTGATCGCGGCGACGCCGCCGGAGTCGGTGAGCACGCCGCCGCGCAGGAAGGTGCCGCTGTCGGGCTCGTCGTGGCCGTTGTTGCCGACGTAGCCCGAGTACTCGCCGAGCGCGTCGCAGTGCCAGATCTCCACGAGGGCGCCGCTGATCGTGGCGCAGGTGTCGTCGTCGACGACCGTGAGGGCGAGCTTGAGCGGGAAGCCGGTCTTGCCCTCGGTGATGTCGGCGCGGACGTACTGGCCGTCGAGGTAGTAGGGGCCTTCGGTCAGCTCCTTGGTGAGGGTGCAGACGGCCGCGGCGGCGACGGGGGCGGTGTGGGGGGACGCCTGGGTGTCGGTGCCGGGGCTGTCGGACGCGGCGGCGCCCACGGCGAGGGTCGCTGCGGTGGCGCTGGTGGCGAGGAGGACGGTCCGGCGGCCGAGGGGGGTCTGAGGGGTCTCGTTCATGGGGGTGTCTGTCATGAACACGGCACCGTAGAAACGCTCGCTGTTGATGGGCTGTCAGTTCGGCAAAAAGAGGGGCGGTCAAGTTTCTTGCGAGACAGGTTGCGCGGTCGGGAGGGATGGGCGCGGTACCGTACCGGGGCGTATGCCGACAAGGAGGGTAAATGGGGCTTACCGTGCGGGTCGAACGGCGCATCGCGGTGGACTTTCCCGGCCGGGAGGGCGAGGTGGTGGGGGATCTCCTCACCGAACTGGTCAACCACCTGACCGACCGGGGCGACCAGGAGGACAAGGAACGCATCGCCGCGGCGACCCTGCTGTGCGGCCAGGGCCGGGTGGACCGCCTGCTCGACGCCGTCCAGCTGGCCAAGGAGGACTGGCGGGACGTGCTGGTGGGGGCGGGTCTGGCGGACTCGGGGTGGAAGGAGCGGCTGGAGGCGGACTTCGGTCCTGAGAGGTGACGCTCGGGTGAGCCGGCGCGGGCGCCGTCAGGCTCCTGCGCCCGGGTCACCCGTGAGGTGGGCGAGGAAGTCGGTCCAGGGGGCGGGGGAGGTGGTGAGGCGGGGACCGCGGGGGTTCTTGGAGTCGCGGATGTGGATGGTGGCGGGGGTGAGGGCGACCTCTACGCAGTCGCCGGAACCGCTACTGCTGTAGCTGCTCTTGAACCAGGCCGGTTCGGAGGTGCTCATAGATCTCCTCGCATCCGTCGCAACAGGCTTGCCGAGTCGGTGATGGAGAGCGCCTGTGAACGCATCCTGGCATACCTGCTCTGGAGCACGCTGATCACTTTGCGGTCGGAGATGAGCAGCCCGCTCTCCGGGGCCTCGGTGTAGGCGAACCACCTGTTCTGCGGGGTCTCCAGCAACTGCATGGGCCCGTGCAGCCCGGCGTGCGACGGCCGCACCAGCGGCATGACCTGGATCTCGACGTTCCGCAGCTCGGAGACCTCCAGCAGGTGATCGATGAGCTCTCGTGTGGTGTCCGCTCCGCCCGTGCGGCGGAGGAGCACGTGTTCCTCGACGATGAAGCTGTACGCGGTGTTCGGCCGCTCCCGCAGCAGCCGTTGCCGTTCCATCCGTGCCGTCCACTGCGTCTCGATCTGTTCGTCGTCCAGCAGCGGGAGCTCGTCGACGAACAGCTGCCGTGCGTACGCCTCCGTCTGCAACAGACCCGGAACCAACCGGCATTCATACGTGTACAGCGTGATCGCGGACGCCTCCAGCCCCGCCCACTGCCGAAACCACGCCGCCAGCCCGGGTTGCCGGGCCAGCTTGGGGAACGACCTGCGCAACGCCCCCGTGTTCCCCGTCGCCTCCTCTCCCCGCTCCACCAGCACCAGGTCCGGCATCCTGCGGCCCAACTCCACGGACGCCACCGTGTGTTTGGAGAACCCCACCAGATCGCCGAACTCCTCCCTGCTCAGTCCCGAATGCTCCCGCAGGGCTTGAAGCACCGCCCCGAAGGTCCGCATGCTGTCCGAGGACTCCGGCTCACCGCCACCATCGACCACAGTCGGTCACCTCCCGGGATCATGGTCACGGTCCGTCACGCGTACTGTCCAGTCCGTGACCGCGTACGCTGCCGCAGCGTACGCGGTGTCGACCTGGAGAAGTTGCCCTCAAGGGCGCCAGATTGGGCCCATGACAGCGCCTCCCACACCTCGACAGCCGGTGACCGTACGTACGTTCACCCAGCGACTCAGCGCGACCCCGCGGGGCGCCCGCCTCGCCCGGCACCTCGCCCTGAACCAACTGCGCGAGTGGGGTCTGCCCTACGACGCCCCGGCCTCCGAAGCGGTCGCCGTGATCGTGGCCGAGCTGGCGGCGAACGCGGTCACCCACGGCCGGGTCCCGGGCCGGGACTTCGAGCTGCGGCTCTCCCTGGTCACCGGCAGCGTGCGGATCGAGGTCACCGACACCCGCGGCGAGCCGCTTCCGGCCGTACGACCGCCCGGTCCCCTGGACGACGGCGGCCGCGGTCTCCTCCTCGTGGAGGCGCTGGCCGACCGGTGGGAGGTACTGGACCGGGAGCCGCCGCCGGGCAAGACGGTACGGGCGGAGGTGGATGTGGTGGGGTGGCTGGGTCTGGTCGGGCGGGCGGGCTGAACGCCTGCTCGGTGAGGTGCCGTCGGTCATCCGGCCGCCCCCTTACATCCGAGGTAATCGCCCCCGCCGCACCCCCGTGCCAGGCTCGTCTTCGTACCCAGCCCGAACCGCCGACCGCCCGGGAGGACCCCATGACCGCCTACGCCATAGCCCACCTGCGCGAGGCTCGTCCGCACCCCGAGGTCGCCGAGTACATCGAGCGCATCACCGGGACCTTCGAGCCGTACGGTGGCCGCTTCCTCGTGCACGGGACCCAGCACGAGGTGCGGGAGGGGGAGTGGCCCGGGCACGTCGTGGTGATCGGGTTTCCCGGGATCGGTGAGGCGCGGGCCTGGTGGGAGTCGGACGCGTATCAGGAGATCGCGCCGCTGCGTTCGCGCCACATCCAGGGCGACATCATCCTCGTCCAGGGCGTTCCCGACGGTTACGACCCGGCGGTCACCGCGAAGGCCCTGCGGGACGCGCTCCCGTCGTAGGCCGTACTCCCGTGGCTCGTGGGGCTGTTGGATACTGGGGCGGCCGACGTACGGAAGGGGGAGGTTCGGGTGCCGGACGGACGTGAGGTGGATCAGGGGGAGTTGCTGGGTGTCGCGAAGGACGAGGAGCGCGCCCGCAGCCTGCTCCGCGCATTGCGCACCCTGAGCACCGGGCCCGACCCGAAGCTGCGGGAGATGGCGAACGGCGTGCTGCGCGGAAACCTCTCCGCCGAACAGGCCTTCACCGACCCGGAGTACACCGCCGCGCTGTTCTCCGGCGCCGACAAGGTCCGGCGGGCGGGCGAGCGGCGGTCCGACGCCGAGGCCCGCGAGGCCGGCGCCCGCTTCGGGGAATGGCAGCGGGCCCGGGACGCGGAGCAGGAACGCGAGGAGCAGGACTCCGCAGGACGGGACCCGGAAGGGCAGGACGGCGACGGGCGAAACGGCGATGGGCGGGACCGGGAGCGGCCCGGTGCGCCGGGTGGTCTGGCCCGGCCCGCTTCCCGCCGGTCCGAGGGCCCCTGGCGGCACACCGGCCTGAGCGGCCCAACCGGCCCGCACGGCGTGGGCGGTTCGAACGGGCTCATCGGCTGAGGTGGTCCCGGCCGAGCCCGACCGCCTCCTCGGCCCGGACGACCCTCGCGACCCCGGCGGGCTCCGCGACAACGCCTTCGGTCCTCGCTGAACCTCCCTCTCGCCGACGGCACTTGACACACCCGCCCCCGTCGACAACCCCTCTCTCTCCGGTAACGGCAGCAAATCCCCGTCCCCGTAGTACAGTTCGGCCGTCGTCAGCGTGACCTGAAATGGTCCTGCCAAGACAAAGGGGGAACGCGCATGGGGGTCGTGCTGCCCGACGAGGCGGCCTGGGTGCTGGACCTCATCGGCGTCGAGTGGCCCAACGTCGACGAGGACGACTATCGCGACATGGCCGACGGCCTGCGCTCGTTCGCCTCGCAGATGCGGGCCGGCAAGGACGCCACGGCGGGCGTCGTCCGGGAGTTCCTGGAGGGCAACGAGGGCATCGCGACCGCCGCCTTCCAGCAGCACTGGGGCAAGGTCAGCGACGTACACCTGGAACGGCTCGGGGAGGCCGCCGACCTCGGCGCCATGGCCCTCGACGGGGCCGCCGTCGCCGTGGCCGGTGCCAAGGTGGCCGCCATCGTCCAACTCGGCATCCTCGCCGCCGAGATCATCGCCGCCCAGGCCGCCGCGCCCTTCACCCTCGGGCTCTCCGAGGTCGGCGCGCTCGGTGCCACGCAGGCCACCCGGCTCATCGTGCGGCGGCTGCTGAAAGAAGCCGAGCAGATGCTCGTGGAGGAGCTGATGTCCGTCGCCATGGGCCCCGTCTACTCCGCGCTCGGCACCATGGCCACCGACCTCGTCCTCCAGCTCGGCGCCAACGCCGTGGGGCTCCAGGACGGTTACAGCCCCGGCAAGACCCTGCGCGCGGGCACCGAGGGCTTCCAGGAAGGGCTCGACGGCACCACGGGGACCTTCACCCAGAAGGGCGGCGCCGCGTGAGCGACACCGTACGCAGCGACAAGGACCTCCACGACCGGCTCGCCGACCGGATCACCTCCCAGGCCGACGAGCACGAGTCCGGCGCCCGCCCCCATCTGCGCCGCAGCCGCGCCGGGTTGAACCGCACCCGCGGCAAGGGCGCCCTCGCCGCGGCCGTCGAGACCGGGGCGGAGAAGATCCTCAAGGCCATCGAGGAGGCCGAGGACCAGCTCCACAAGCACCTCCAGGACGTGTCCAAGGGTGTGCGCGCGATGGGCGACAACCACGCGCGCAACGACAAGAACATCGAGACCATGCTCCAGAGCATCGTCAAGCGCTCCCGCGACCAGGACGCCGTACGGGACGGCGGCGGCATCGGCAAGGACCGGCCCGACACCACCAAGGACGCGCACACCGTCACCCTGGAGTGGAAGCCCGGCATGCCCAAGCAGGCCTTCGAGCGCAAGGCACGGGCCCTTCAGCGGCTCGGCGAGGAGGGCAAGCTCTTCAAGTTCAAGGGCAAGACCGAGGACTACCGGGACAAGAAGATCACCTCGGACTACAAGGGCGCGCTGGAGGCCCTGATCCGCCGGAACCACAAGGACGACCCCGACTTCGCCGAAGAGGCCGCGGTCGCCGCCCGTAAAATGCAGCCCGACCACGTCAACGAGCTCCAGACCGGCGGGCCGGACGCGTGGCGTAACCTGCGGATGCTCGACCGGACGACGAACTACGACATCGGCACGCAGCAGATCCGTCCGCAGATCAAGGATCTTCCGGACGGCAATCCGATCAACATCGACATCAAGTGGTGGCCAGATGACTAGCGGGAGCCCGGGATCGCCCCGTCTGACCGAGACGGTCGACGCCCTGCGGAGGGCGCTGGCCGAGAGCACGGACGTGCTCGGGGCCACGCTCGGCGGGACGCTCGACGAGGCCACCGCGGCCGAGGCGGCGGCGGACGGGGTGCCGCGCCCCTACCTGGACTTCTGCCGGGTGCTGGACGGCGTGAGCTGCGGGCCCTCCGTGCAGCTCTTCGGCTTGGAGGAGGCCGAGGAGCACCAGTTCTACTGCGAGCCCGTGGTCGACTCGCCGCTGCCGCTGTCCCCGGAGAAGCTCTACTGTGTCGGGATGATCCAGGAGGCCCCGGTCTTCCTCGACCGCGCGGACGGCGGTGTCCTCGGCGCGCCGGAGGCGGGCCCCGACTGGGTGGACGCGGAGCGCTTCGAGCAGCTGGCGTCCGGGATCGAGGAGTTCTTCCTCGACCGGCTGGCCGACCCCGTCGAGTACCGGCGGCTCGCCCTGGTCGACGACGAGCTGGTGGAGTACGACGACTGGCTGAAGCTGCTGCGACGCGCCGGCCTCGGCGGCTGACGCGGGACGGAAGGGGAGAAGGGGACGCATGGCCACCCATGACGAGATGACGGAGCTGTTCGGCGCGGACCGCGTGGTCACGCTGGACCGTGCCGTCGCCGAGGAGCACGGACTGTCCGAGGCCGACGCCGAGGTGCTGTGCGAGGTCGGTGTGCCGAGGTTCGTCGACGTCCTGTTCACCCTGGACACCGCCGACGAGGGGCCCGACCCCTTCACCGTGGTGCCGGTCGCCGCGGGCGGTGAGGAGACGTACATCCTGGTGCTGGGCGGCCCCACCGACGACCCCTCGATGCGCTACTGCCTCGACCTGGACCGCGGCTACGTCGTCCTCATCTCCTTCGACGACGAGCCGCGAGCCGAGATCGCCAACCGCACCCTCGCCGACCTCGTCGAGTTCCTGTACCGCTTCGCCCTGCGCGGCAAGCACCTGGAGCGGGCCGCCCCCCAGGACCGCGCCCCGTACACCGACAAGCTCGTCGAGTACCTCAGGGCCCGTGACCCGTACGCCTTCGCCCAGCCGGACAGCTGGTGGTCGATGGTCTTCGAACAGGTCGGCTGAGCCCTACGGCTCTCAGCCGACCTGCCCCATGCCCGCCGCGTTGGGCCAGCTCTGGGCGTTGGGCCAGCCGGTGGCAGGGGCCGTCGACAGCTCCTCCGGTCCGGTCGGTGCCGGTGCCGTCATGCCCCGTACCTGCGCGGCCGTGAGTCCGCCACGGGCCGGCACCCCGGGGGGCGTCGGGCCGCTCGGCGCGCCGAAGGGCATCGGCGCGGGAGCGGGCGGGGCGGGGGCCGGCACCGGCATGGGGGCCGGAACCGGAACCGGAGCGGGCGCCGGGGCGGGAACCGGTGTCGGCATCTGGGCCGGCATCGGCATCCCCGCCCCCATCGACTGAGCCCCCATCGACTGCACCGCCATGGGCGGGGCCGCGGCCACCGCGACCGGCTGGGCGACCGGCATCGGCATGCCGACCCCCGCGGCCGAACCGCCGACGGCCATCGCCGCGAGACCCTGCATTCCCGCCCCGTTGGTCTGGCCGACCAGCCGGTCCACTGCCGCCGTACCCGAGCTGTAGCTGGTCCCTTGAGCGAGCTCGGGCACGGCGGCTCCCCTCCTGGTCCCGTAGAGCACCTGTTCCAGGCCGGACACCAGGCGACGCACGTCCACCTGGGGGCGCACCACGAGCCGCAGGAAGCGGCTGGACGAACCGATCTTGTTGCCGCACTCGCGGACGAGGATGCGGTGCTCGGTGAGCATCCGGTCCCGCACCACGGTGCCCTCGGCGCCGACCGGCAGGCGCACGAAGAGGAAGTTCCCCTGCGAGGGGTAGACGGTCAGGCCGGGCAGCGCGGCGAGCTGGCTCGCCATGTCGAGACGGTCCCGGCGGACCTGGTGGAGGCTCTGCGCGTACTCGGCGCCGTGCTCCTTGAGCATGAACACCACGTACTCGGCGAAGGCGTTGAGGTTCCACTTCGGCAGCATCGAGCGGACCCGGCCGGCCAGCGCGGGGTTGGCGACCATGTAGCCGAAGCGGATGCCGTGCAGGCCGAAGTTCTTGCCGAGGCTGCGCAGCACGATGACGTTGGGCCGGATCATCGCCTCCTGGACCACCGACGGCTCCTGCTCGGCGTCGGCGAACTCCAGGAACGACTCGTCGATGACGATGAGGTCCAGGTCGGCCATGGCGTCCATGAACTGCACCAGCGCGTGCTTGTGCAGGAAGCCGCCGTCGGGGTTGTTCGGGTTGCAGATGACCGCGACCCGCGTGCCCCGGGTGCGGATGAACTCGGCGTACTGCGCGAGGTCCAGGGCGAATCCGCTGGACTCCTGGAGCGGGAACATGTCGACCCGCTTGCCGGTCTCCATCGGCTGGTCGGTCCAGCGGCCGAAGGTGGGCACCGGTATGGCGAGCGACTCGCGGACCAGCAGGTGGTCGATCCAGGTGATCAGTTCGGTCGAGCCGTTGCCCATCGCCACGGCCTGCGGCGGGAGCTGGAGCAGGTTGCACAGCTCGGCGGTGATCGTGTCGGCGCTGCTGGGGTAGTAGGTGATGATGTCCTTCAGCCGCGCGGCCATGGTGTCCATCATCGCCGGAGTGGGGAAGTAGGGATTGCAGGGGATACAGAAGTCCACCGGCCCCGTCCCGTCGCCGCCCTCACGTGCCAGCGCCGCCATGGACGGGCTGTGCGCAGCCGTGCTGCGGAACAACGAGGTGACGTTGTCGGCCATGGAACCTCCGTATGGGGCGGGCCCGGCGGGGACGACCGGGCCCGTCGTCATTGGGTGGCCCGCGCGGGGGAGCACGGGCCGCCTCTACATACGGATGTCTGCGTGGCGCTGTTCAACGGGTGTGAAAGAAGTGTGAGTTCGGGAACCCCGGTCCCGGACTCGGCGTCTTACGTCCCGGACCCGGCGTCCGACCAGGTCAGGCGCCGAACGAGTGGATCGTCGTCGTCCGGTACGTCTGTCCCGGGCGCAGCACCGTCGAGGGGAACGACGGGTGGTTCGGCGAGTCCGGGAAGTGCTGTGTCTCCAGGCAGAGCGCGTCCCCCTGACGGTAGGTGCGGCCGGACGGGCCGACCAGGGTGCCGTCGAGGAAGTTGCCCGAGTAGAACTGGAGCCCGGGCTCGTTGGTCGCGATCTTCAGGGTGCGGCCGGAGTGCGGGTCCCGCAGGCTCGCCACGTGCTCCGGCTTGGCCGTGATCCCCTTGTCGAGGACCCAGTTGTGGTCGAAGCCCTTGGCGGTGACCAGCTGGGGGTGGCCGGTGCGGATGTCCCGGCCGATCGCCTTGCCCTTGCGGAAGTCGAAGGGGGTGCCCGCGACCTTCGCCAGCTCACCGGTGGGGATCAGACCCGAGTCGGTGGGCGTGTAGCGGGAGGCGGCGATCCTCAGCTCGTGGTCCTCGATGGTGCCGGTGCCCTCGCCGCCGAGGTTCCAGTACACGTGGCTGGTGAGGTTGACCACGGTGGCCTTGTCGGTGCTGGCCTCGTAGTCGATCCGCCAGTCGCCGTGCCGGGTGAGGGTGTACGTCACCTTCACCTTCAGCGTGCCCGGGTAGCCCATCTCGCCGTCGACCGAGGTGTAGTGCAGGTGCAGGCCGACGTCCGAGCCCTTGGTGAAGGGCTCGACGTCCCACACCCGCTTGTCGAAGCCCTGGGTGCCGCCGTGCAGGCTGTTGACCCCGTCGTTGACGGAGAGCTGGTAGCTCTTGCCGTCCAGGGTGAACCGGCCCTTGGCGATGCGGTTGCCGTACCGCCCGATCAGCGCGCCGAAGTACGGGGTCTTGGCGACGTAGTCCTCGATGTTGTCGAAGCCCGCCGAGACGTTGGCGTAGTGACCCTTGCGGTCCGGGATCTCCAGGGACTGCACGACACCGCCCCAGGACAGGACCTTCAGCCGCGTGCCGCCGTTGGCCAGGGACCAGATGTAGACCTTGGTGCCGTCGGCGAGCTTGCCGAAGAGCTTCTTCGTGGGGTTCTTGCTGCTGGAGGCCTCAGCGGTGCCTCCGAGCGCGGTGGCGGCGATGCCCGCGGCCGCGGCACCCGCCATGACTGTGCGTCTGTTCAGTTCCATCTAGCGGCTCCTGTGAAGGAAGCGGGCCCCGCCGGTGGTTACGACGGGGCTCGAGATGAGTTACGAACCAGACTTGCGCTTGTTCCATACGTCGAACCCGACCGCGGCCAGCAGGGCGAGGCCCTTGATGACCTGTTGCCAGTCGCTGCCGACGCTGAGGAGGTTCATGCCGTTGTTCAGCACACCGAGGACGAGACCACCGATGATCGCGCCGAGGACGGTACCCACACCGCCGCTCATGGACGCGCCACCGATGAACGACGAGGCGATCGCCTCGAGTTCGAAGTTCAGGCCCGCCTTCGGCGAGGCCGCGTTCAGACGGGCGGCTACCACCAGACCCGCCAGGGCCGCGAGCACGCCCATGTTCAGGAAGACAAGGAAGGTGACCTTCTTGTCCTTGACGCCGGACAGCTTCGCCGCCGGCAGGTTGCCGCCGATCGCGTAGATGTGCCGGCCGAAGACCGCGTTGCGCATGACGTAGCCGTAGCCGACCACCAGCACCCCGAGGACGATCAGGATGATCGGCGCGCCCTGGTAGCTGGCGAGCAGCATCGTGACCGCGAGGATCGCCGCGGCGATCGCGACGAGCTTGAGCAGGAAGGCGTTCCTGGGCAGCACGTCCAGCGCGAACTCCTGCTGGCGCTTGCGGTCGCGGACCTCCTGGTAGATCACGAAGGCCAGCAGCGCGAAGCCGAGCAGCAGGGTGAGGTTGTGGTAGTTGGTGTCCGGGCCGACCTCGGGCAGGAAGCCGTTGCCGAGCTTCTGGAGCCCGTCCGGGAAGGGGCCGAGGGTCTGGCCCTCCAGCAGGATCTCCGTCAGACCGCGGAAGAGCAGCATGCCCGCCAGGGTGACGATGAACGACGGTATGCCGAGATACGCGATCAGATAGCCCTGTACCGAGCCCGCGACCCCGCCCACCACCAGGGTCAGCGCCAGCGCGATCGGCCAGGCCACGTCGTGCTGCACGGTCAGCACGGCCGCGAAGGCGCCCACGAACGCGGTCAGTGAACCGACCGACAGGTCGATGTGCCCCGAGATGATCACCAGCATCATGCCGATCGCGAGGATCAGGATGTAGCTGTTCTGGAGCACGAGGTTGGAGACGTTGCGCGGCAGCAGCAGGTCACCGTCGGTCCACACCGCGAACAGCGCGACGATCAGACCGAGGGCGATCAGCATGCCGTACTGCCGCATGTTGCGGCGCAGTCCGCCGATCATCAGCTGGAGCAGGCCCTCGCCCGAGGACGACCCCCCGCCCTTGCCCGGCGGTGCCGCCGCCGGAACCTTCGTCACATCGGTGCTCATCGCGTTACCTCTTTGTCCTTCGTCATCTGGCGCATCAGCACTTCCTGCGTGGCCTCGGCCCGTGGGACCTCACCTGTGAGCCGTCCCGCGGCCATGGTGTAGATGCGGTCGCACATGCCGAGCAGCTCCGGCAGCTCGGAGGAGATGAAGACGACCGCCTTCCCCTCGGCGGCCAGTTGGTCGATGACCGTGTAGATCTCGTACTTGGCGCCCACGTCGATCCCACGCGTGGGCTCGTCCAGGATCAGCACCTCGGGACCCGCGAAGATCCACTTGCTGAGGACGACCTTCTGCTGGTTGCCGCCGGACAGCCTGCCCACCGTCTCGAACACGGTCGGCGCCTTGATGTTCATGGACTTGCGGAACCGCTCGGAGACCTTGCGCTCCTCGTGCTCGTCGACCACACCGCGCTTGGAGACCTTGTCCAGCGCGGTCAGCGAGATGTTGCGGTTGATGTCGTCGATGAGGTTGAGGCCGTAGTGCTTGCGATCCTCGGTGACATACGCGATGCCGTGCCCGACCGCCTCGGAGACGGTCTTGGTACGGATCTCCTTGCCGTCCTTGAAGACCTGGCCGCCCGCGTGCCGGCCGTAGGTGCGCCCGAACACGCTCATCGCGAGTTCGGTGCGCCCCGCGCCCATCAGGCCCGCGATGCCGACGATCTCGCCGCGGCGCACCTGGATCGACACGTCGTCGACCACCTTGCGCTGCTGGTCGATCGGGTGGTGCACGGTCCAGTTGCGGATCTCGAGGGCCGGGGCCGCGTCCGTCTCCCCCTCGTACGGCGTGCGCTCGGGGAAGCGGTGGTCGAGGTCGCGGCCGACCATGCCCGAGATGATCCGGTCCTCGGTCGTCTCCGGGGCCTTCACGTCCAGGGTCTCGATCGACTTCCCGTCGCGCAGGATCGTGACCGAGTCGGCGACCCGGCGGATCTCGTTGAGCTTGTGGGAGATGATGATCGAGGTGATGCCCTGCTTCTTCAACTCCAGGATGAGATCCAGGAGTTTGCCGCTGTCCTCGTCGTTCAGAGCCGCGGTCGGCTCGTCGAGGATGAGCAGCTTCACCTTCTTGGAGAGCGCCTTGGCGATCTCCACCAGCTGCTGCTTGCCGACACCGATGTCGGTGATTCGGGTCTCCGGGTGGTCGCTCAGACCCACCCGGCGCAGCAGCTCGGTGGCGTGCTTGAGCGTCTCGTTCCAGTTGATGAATCCGCCGGAGGCGTGTTCGTTGCCGAGGAAGATGTTCTCCGCGATCGACAGGAACGGCACCAGGGCCAGTTCCTGATGGATGATCACGATGCCGTGCTGCTCGCTCGCCCGGATGTCCTTGAAGGAGACGACCTCTCCCTCGAAGAGGATGTCGCCCTCGTACGTGCCGTGCGGATGGACGCCGGAGAGCACCTTCATCAAGGTGGACTTCCCGGCGCCGTTCTCACCGCAGATGGCATGGACCTCGCCCTGACGGACGGTCAGAGTGACGTCCGACAGCGCTTTGACACCGGGAAAGGTCTTGACGATCGAGCGCATTTCCAGGACGGGTCCCGCCATGGGCGTGCCTTTCAATCAGGGGATGGGCCTACGGGGAGGTGGCTCGACTAGTTGAGGTCGCTCGCCTTGTAGAAGCCCGTGTCGACCAGTTCCTTGGTGTAGTTGGTCTTGTCGACGCTCACCGGCTGGAGCAGGTAGGCCGGGACGACCTTGGTGCCGTTGTCGTACGTCTTGGTGTCGTTGACCTCGGGCTTCTTGCCGTTGAGGACGTCGTCCACCATGGTCGCGGCGACCTTGGCGAGCTTGCGGATGTCCTTGTAGACCGTCTGCGTCTGCTGGCCCGCGATGATCGACTTCACCGAGGCGAGCTCGGCGTCCTGACCGGTGATCACCGGGAGCGGCTTGCTCGCGGAGCCGTAACCGTCCGACTTCAGCGCGGCGATGATGCCGATGGAGATGCCGTCGTACGGCGACAGGACCGCGTCGACCTTGCCGCTGGTGTACGTCGAGGTGAGGATGTCCTCCATGCGCTTCTGGGCGGTGGCGCCGTCCCAGCGCAGGGTGGTGGCCTGGGTCATCTTGGTCTGGCCGGACTTGACCACGAGCTTCTTGCTGTCGAGGTACGGCTGGAGCACGCTCATCGCGCCACCGAAGAAGTACTTGGTGTTGTTGTCGTCGTTGGAGCCGGCGAACAGCTCGATGTTGAAGGGGCCCTTGCCGCTCTTCAGACCCAGCTTGTCGACGAGGTAGGTGGCCTGGAGCCGGCCGACCTTCTCGTTGTCGAAGGAGGCGTAGTAGTCGACGTTCGGCGTGCCGAGGATCAGCCGGTCGTAGGCGATGACCGGGATATTGGCGTCCTTGGCCTGCTGGAGCACGTTGTTGAGCGACTTGTTGTCGATCGCCGCGATGATCAGGCCCTTGACTTTCTGCGTGATCAGGTTCTCGATCTGCGAGACCTGCTGGTCCGGGTCGTCCTCGCCGTAGACCAGCTTGGTCTTGTAGCCCTTGGCCTGGAGCTCCTTGACGACGTTGTTGCCGTCGGCGATCCAGCGCTCGGAGGACTTGGTCGGCATCGCGATGCCGATGGTGCCTCCCTTGGCGCTTCCGGTGTCTTCCTTGCTGCCGCCCTCGCTGTCCTGGCCGCAGGCGGTGAGGGTCAGGGCGAGGGAGGCGGCGCCGGCTATGGCGGTGAGTGCGGCTCGACGAGTACGCATGATCATCATCCTTGATGTCGGGTCGGGCTCGGTCTTGATGGGGCGGGGACGCTCTGGCAAGGAGGTGCGGGCTCTGACCGAGAGGAAAGACGTGTGGGATTGTGTGTGGCTGCGTCGTGTTTTGTGAAGGGGCGGCGCCCGGAACGTTATGAGGGTGTTCCGAACCGCTGCAGCGCGCCCGGCAGCCTGGAGCCGAGCGGCGCCATGTCGCCGTCCGCTCCGTGCCGGGCGAGCAGGTCCAGGGCGAGCCGCCCCCGACGCACCCGTTCCCGGGCCGTGTTCAGGGTGAGATCGCGCAGGTGGTGGCCGTAGGGGTAGATCCCCGGGGCCTTGGACAGGCCGAACTTGAGGTACAGCGGCGCGCCGCGCCGGATCAGTTCGGCGACCTCGTACATCCGCACATAGCCGCCGAGGTCGTCGGGCGCTTCGATGTACATGTCCATCGGAGCGGCCGACACCCGCCGGATCTCGGTGAGGTGATCGAGCGTCAGATCGCTGGGCACATTGATGGAGTCGGCGCCCAGGTTCTCGTAGACCGCGAACGCGGCCGGATTGACCGGACCCACGAGCGCGCTCAACTTCAGTGTGGTGTCGGCCGGGACGATCCCGGCGGTGCGTGCCCGGTGCAGGGTCCACAGCACGCCCTCGTCGGCGACGAGGAGGCACTTGACGCCCAACTCCGTTGCCCGGACGGCGTCTTCGACACAGCCGGCCACGGCGTCGAGACCGCGGGCCCGAAGGCCCCCGCCGCCCGAGTCGGTGCGCACCGAGCCGCCGATGTCCCAGGTGCCGCGCGGCCCGGTGAACAGGCAGAGCTCGATGTCACGTTCATCGGTCGCGTCGACCATCTCGGTGATCTCGGCGTCGGTCAGCATCCACACGCCGCTGCCCTGGCTGATCCGGTGGATCGGCACGTCGAGCCGCGAGGCTTCCTTGAGGACGACGGCCAGTGCCTCCGGACCCTCGCACGAGGGGATCTCGGTGCGCCAGCGGCCGCCGCCGGGGAAGGTGTGCGGCGAGGCGTCGGCGGGGTCGAGGGCGGGCGCACCCAGGCCGAGCGCGGTGAGCGCCGGCTCACCGGGTCGGCGGGCCGCCGAAGCGGAAGCGTCGGTCGTCACAAGCTGTCCTTCGTGTTCGATATGTCGGACGAGGTTCGCGGCTCAAGTCGTGCGGGGCTTGGGGTACGCCGGTGCGGGGTGGTCAGGTCACCCCGTACCGGCGTACGTCTAGGGGCGGAGCAGCACCTTCCCGACCTGTGGATCACCGGACCCGACCAGCTTGATCGCCTCGGCGAACCCGACCAGCGGCAGCTCGTGCGTGACCAGTCTCAGCGGATCCAGCAGGCCGGCCCCGAAGACCCGCACCGTGTGCGCCCAGGCGTCCGGCGGGGCACCGAAGACGGTGTGCACCTCCAGCTGCCGTACCACCAGGTCCGTCGGGTCGAGACCCTCTGCGCCCGGCGCCGGGATGCCCGTCAGGACCAGGCGTCCGCCGCGCCGCAGCAGCGAAGCGGCGGTACGCGCTGCGGACGCGGACCCGGCGGTCTCGATGACGACGTCGAAGTCGTCGGGGAGCTCCTGGTCCTTCATACGGAAGTCGTCGGCGCCGAAAACTTTCGAAAGCTCCGCCCGGTCCGGCCTCGTCCCTACCATGAGCAGCTCGGCCGGCGAGTTCGCCTTCAGGAACTGAACGGCGAGCATCCCGAGCGTCCCGGTCCCCACGACCGCCACCCGCTCGCCGGGCAGGGCGTTCGCCTTGAGCGCGGCCGCCGCGATGCAGGCGGCCGGCTCCAGCAGGGCGGCCGCGGTCAGATCGGCCTCGTCCGGCAGGATGTGCAGCAAACGCGCAGGCAGGGTGAGTGTGGTGGCCATCGCACCCGGCTGGGTAAACCCGGTCTCCTCGTACCCCGCGGTGCACAGGGTCGTCTCGCCCGCGTGACAGCGGTCGCAGACCTGGCAGTTGCGGAAGCCCTCCCCGACGACCTTGCGGCCGACGAGAGTTGAAGGCACACCCGCACCGACCGCCTCGACCGTCCCGGACCACTCGTGGCCGGGGATCAGGGGGTAACGGACGTATCCCTCGGGCCGGTTGCCCTGGTACACCTCGCGGTCGCTGCCGCAGATGCCGACGGCGTGGACGCGCACCAGGGCCTCACCGGCGACCGGCTCACGAGGGGTGTGCTCCTCGAGCCGGTGCTCGCCGGGCGCCTCGATGACGACCTGAGCGCTCACTGGGTGCCCTTCGGCTTGCGCTGCTCCCAGCCCTCGGCCCACAGGTCGAAGCGCGCCTGCTGCTGCGGGAACTCGGCGGCCGCGTCCACGTCCAGCTCGACACCCAGACCGGGCGCGTCGGAGAGGTGGAAGTAACCGTCCACGACCTGCGGGGCGCCCTTGACGACCTTCTTGATCTCCGCGTCGGCGAAGTCGTTGAAGTGCTCCAGGATCTTGAAGTTCGGGGAGGTGAACCCGACCTGGAGGGAGGCGGCGGTCAGCACCGGGCCGCCGACGTTGTGCGGGGCGACCAGCATGTAGTGGGTCTCCGCGGTGGCGGCGAGCTTGCGGGTCTCCCAGATGCCGCCGATGTGGCCGACGTCGGGCTGGATGATGTCCACGGCCTGGCTCTCGAAGAGCTCGCGGAACTCGATGCGGTCGTGGATGCGCTCACCGGTGGCGACCGGGATGTCGACCTTGGCGGCGACCTTCTCCAGCGCCTTGAGGTTCTCCGGCGGGACCGGCTCCTCAAGCCACGCGGGCTTGAAGGGGGCGAGGTCCTTGGCGAGCCGGACCGCGGTCGAGGGCGAGAAGCGGCCGTGCATCTCCAGCATCAGCTCGGCGTCCGGACCGATGGCGTCCCGTACGGCCTCGATGAGCGAGACGGCGTACAGGCTCTGCTCGTGGTCCAGCTCGAAGTGGCCGGTGCCGAAGGGGTCGATCTTGAGCGCCTTGTACCCGCGCTCCATGACCGCCTGCGCGGCCTTGTGGTACGCCTCGGGCGTGCGCTCCGTGGTGTACCAGCCGTTGGCGTACGCCTTGACCTTGTCGGTGACCTTGCCGCCCAGGAGCTGCCAGACCGGCACCCCGAGCGCCTTGCCCTTGATGTCCCAGCAGGCCATCTCGATCACCGCGATACCGGACATCACGATCTCGCCGGCCCGGCCGTAGTCGCCGTACTTCATCCTCTTGACGAGGTCCTCGACAGCGAACGGGTCGGAGCCGAGAATGTGATTGGCCTCGGCCTCGCGCAGGTAGCCGATCAGCGCGTCGGTGTGTCCCAGCATCCGGGTCTCGCCGACTCCGGTGATGCCGTCGTCGGTGTGCACCTGGACGTACGTCAGGTTGCGCCACGGCGTCCCGACCACGTGTGTGCTGATTCCGGTGATGCGCACGGCGGTTGCCCCTCGTTGCTTCGTCGGCTCGGTGACGGCTGTTCGAAATTTCGTCACACGTTCGAAATGCTGACGTGACAGTAAGGAGGGGGTGAGGGGAGTGTCAATGGGTCGAACGCATAACGGTTTCGACACTGCTTTCGATACGACTTTCGACGTCGGTTTCTGGGAGATCGGGAAGGATGCCCGAACGGTCCCTGGCGCAACCCTCAACTCGCCACGCCGGAACGGGTGGTTCAACACACAACCTTCACAGGCGCGACTAGGAAAGCCACGTCGGAGGAACTTAGTCTTCCCGCGACATGGACTACTGCGACCCGTGCCGACGGCACCTCAACGGCGCCCTCGCCTGCCCGGGGTGCGGCACCTCGATGGAAGAGCTGCGCGCGAGACCCCCGCACGTGCCGCCCCAGACCCACCCGCAGAATCCTTCGCCGCCCCCGGCGTACATGACGTACGGCCCGGAGGCTCACTACGACCCCGGCACGACGGCCTCCCACGCGGGCGCGTACGCGTCCCCTGAGGTGCCGGTAGGGGTGTACACCGACGGCGGATACGGCCCGGGCGCGGTCGCCGCGTACGAGGGGAACGCCGGGGGCACTCACACCGAGCCCTACTCCGGGGCTGATCCGGGCTCGGGCTCCGGTTCCGGTACTGATCCCGGCGCCAGTGCCTCCGGCGCCGTAGACGACCCCGCGAGCGGCACTCCCGTCGAGGCGGCGGAGCCGGTCGGCGGTCGGGCCTCGCGGCGACGCGCGCGGGGGCGTGGCGCCGAGGATATGGAGCGCACCGAGGGTCCCGCCCCCTCCGATGCCCCCGAGGGCGACGACGGGGACGACGACCACGACGAGGACGCCGATGCCTCCGCCGGCGGTGCGAGCCGGCGTGATCGCAAGGCCGCCGCCCACCGTCGGCGCCGTCGCCGGACCCTGCTGATAGCCGCCGGCTTCGTGCTCGCAGCCGGCGGTCTGAGCCTCGCGGAGCTCGGCATGGACGCGCCGGGATCCTCCCCCCGACCGGCCGCGGCGGGCGGTGCCTCGGCCGAGGGCGGGGCCTCCCCGGACGCGAGCGAGTCGACGTCCAGGGCCACCGACTCCAGCGGAGCCGTTCCGACGGCGTCCCCCTCGTCGAAGGCCTCCGCATCCCCGTCGGCCTCGGCGTCCAAGAGTGAGGAACCGAGCCGGAGCCCCGACACCCAGTCGTCGAGCACGGGACCCGCCGACGCGTCGCCCCCTCCGGCCACAGCCACGGCCACGAACGGCGGCGGCTCGGCCCCCACGGCCACCCCCACGACGGCGAACCCGAGCCCGGACCCGTCCCCTTCGCAGTGCGAGCGCTTCCTGTGGTGGTGCACATAAGGGGCGGGTCGGCCTGAGATTCGTCCGCGGCCCGGTGGGGGCTGATCGCGCAGTCCAGGCCGGCCTCAGCTGCAACCCCCTAGGGGCGCGGGGAACTGCGCGACCAGCCACAACGCACCCGCACCCGGCAACGCGCAGAACCCGGCACCCCCGCCGGAGGCCTACGCGTCGCGCATCCGGGTGAGCAGATCCCGAAGAGCCTCCCGCTCCCCCTGCGACAACCCGGCGAGCGGCTCCCGGGCAAACCGCAACCCCTCCCGCAGCGACCGGGCCACCCCCACCCCCGCCTCCGTCGCCACGGCGACCTTCACCCGCCGGTCCGCCGGATCCGGCCGCCGCTCCACCAGCCCCCGCGCCTCCAGCCGGTCCACGATCCCGGTGACATTGGACGGCTCACACTTCAGTTTCTGGGCCAGCTTGCGCATGGGCAGCGGTCCGAGGGACAGCAGACTCAGCAGCCGCGCCTGCGCCCCGGTGAGGGCGTGCTCCGCGGCCGCGTCCTCGTAGTCCGAGTAGAAGCGGGCCACCACGTCCCCGATGAGCTCCACGACTTCCATCGTCAGCGCGTCGGGCCGGGTCTTGTGAGGAGTCGACATGTCCTCCAGGGTACCCCGTTACTTGACAACCTGAAATATTCAGAGGCATGGTTGTTTCAGGTACTGAACTAAATCGCACCGCAGTGAACCCGAAAGGCTCCGTCATGATCAACCGCGAATGGCACCTGCTCAGCCGTCCCGTCGGCTGGCCCAAGCCCGAGGACTTCGCCCTGGTCGAGGCGGAGGTCCGGCAGCCCGGCGAGGGTCAGATCCTGGTGCGGAACAAGTACCTCTCCGTCGACCCGTACATGCGCGGCCGGATGAGCGCCGCGAAGTCGTACGCCGCCCCCTTCGAGCTGAACAAGGTCATGCAGGGCGGCGCGGTCGGCGAGGTCATCGCCTCGAACGCGGAGGGCGTCGCCGTCGGCGACCACGTCCTGCACTTCAACGGCTGGCGCGAGTACGCCACCTTCGACGCCAAGCAGGCCGTCAAGGTCGACGCCGACGCCGCGCCCCTGTCGACCTACCTCGGCGTCCTCGGCATGACCGGCCTCACCGCCTACGCCGGCCTGCTGCGCACCGCCTCCTTCAAGGAGGGCGACTCGGTCTTCGTCTCCGGCGCCGCGGGTGCCGTCGGCAGCCAGGTCGGCCAGATCGCCAAGCTCAAGGGCGCCTCCCGGGTCATCGGCTCGGCCGGCTCCGACGAGAAGGTCAAGCTGCTCGTCGAGGAGTACGGCTTCGACGCGGCCTTCAACTACAAGAACGGCAAGGTCAGCGACCAGCTGCGCGAGGCGGCCCCGGACGGCGTCGACGTCTACTTCGACAATGTCGGCGGCGACCACCTGGAGGCCGCGATCGGGCAGCTCAACCAGGGTGGCCGGATCGCGATCTGCGGGATGATCTCGGTCTACAACAACACCGAGCCGGCCCCCGGCCCGCGCAACCTCGCCCGGCTGATCCAGACCCGCGGCCGCATCGAGGGCTTCCTGGTCGGCGACCACTACGACCTCCAGCCCCAGTTCGTCTCCGAGGTCGGCCCCTGGGTGGCGTCCGGGCAGCTCAAGTACCGCGAGACGGTCGTCGAGGGCATCGAGAACAACCTGGAGGCGTTCCTCGGGGTCCTGCGCGGTGACAACACCGGAAAGATGATCGTCAAGCTGTGACCCTGTGCTGAACTTCCGGCATGCGGTAACTTCTTTCCGAATCCCGCCGTCGATCGTGGGCGCGAGTCGCGGTGGACCGAGGAGGAAGACAACCGCATGCCGGAAATCCAGCAGTCCGACGTCCTGTACACCGCCGTCGCCACCGCCGAGAACGGCCGCGACGGCCGGGTCGCCACCGACGACGGCCGGCTCGACCTGGTCGTCGACCCGCCCAAGGAGATGGGCGGCAGCGGCCTCGGCACCAACCCCGAGCAGCTCTTCGCCGCCGGGTACAGCGCCTGCTTCCAGGGCGCCCTCGGTGTCGTCGCCCGCCAGGAGAAGGCCGACATCTCCGGTTCGACGGTCACCGCCAGGGTCGGCATCGGCAAGAACGCCGACGGCTTCGGACTGATCGTCGAGATCTCGGCGACCCTCCCGAACACCGACGCGGCCACGGCCCGGGGCCTCCTGGAGAAGGCCCACCAGGTCTGCCCGTACTCGAAGGCGACCCGCGGGAACATCACCGTGACGCTCGCCTGACGCACTCGTTGGTCGGACAAGGCGCGGGCGGCACCCCTGGACGTGGGGTACCGCCCGCGCTCGTGTCGTACGACAGGGGCCCGCCCGGCGCACGGCCCCAGCCGCCACACCGCGGGGCCGCCCGGCGCACGGCCCCAGCCGCCATACCGCGGGGCCGCCAGGCGCACGGCCCAGCCGTCATACCGCCGAGGCCGCCCGGCGCACGGCCCCAGCCGTCACACCGCGGGGCCGCCAGGCGCATGGCCCAGCCGTCATACCGCCGAGGCCGCCCGGCGCACGGCCCCAGCCGTCACACCGCGGGGCCGCCAGGCGCATGGCCCAGCCGTCATACCGTCGAGGCCGCCCGGTGCACGCCCCCGCCCTCACACCGCCAGAGCCGCCCGGTGCACCGCCCTGACGAGCCGCTGGTTCTCCGGCGCCGACCCTCCCGGGAACGCCATCCGGCGCCGGGTGTAGCCGTAGGCCAGGCCGCTGCGGGGGTCGGCGAAGGCCTGCGAGCCGCCGGCGCCGCTGTGCCCGAAGGCGCCGGCGCCGAGGAACGGGTGGGTCATGTCGGCCGTGGCCTGGAAGCCCAGCCCGAAGGACCGGTGGGCTCGGGAGACCAGGTCGTAGCCGATGGAGTGGATCTGACCCACCTCCGCGATGGTGTCCGGCTTCAACAGGGGCGGACGCTCGGCGACTTCGCTGATCGCCGCCGCGTACATCCCGGCCAGACCGCGCGCCGCCGCCACCCCGCCCGCCGAGGCCGGCCCCTTCGCGCGCACGGCACGGGAGTTGGCGTGGTCGAGGAGCTCCTGCGGCTGAGCCGCCTGAAGGTTGAAGGCGATCGAGGTGAGGGTGTGCGGCCCCGTCGGCGCCGCGTCGAGCAGGGCCCGCTGCTCGGCCGTCGGATCCATCGGCTGCACGGAACGGAACCGCGGCTCCAGGGACTCGGGCAGCCCGAGATGGAAGTCCAGCCCGTACGGCGCCCGGATCCGCTCCTCGTACACCTCCTGGAGGGTGCGGCCGGTCGCCCGCCGGACGATCTCACCGGTGAGCGCGCCGATCACGTAGGCGTGATAGCCGAAGGCGGTGCCGGGCCGCCAGAACGGCTTCTGGTCCGCGAGCCGTTCCGCCATCGCCCGGTCGTCCGCCAGTTCCTGCGCGCTGAAACCACCGTCGATGCCGACCACACCGGCCCGGTGCGCCAGCAGCTCGCGCAGGGTCAGCTGCCCCTTGCCCTCGGCCCCGAACTCCGGCCAGTAGTAGGTCACTTTGCGGTCCAGCTCCAGCGTGCCCTCCTGGACGAGGAGCGCCACCACCAGATGCGCGGCCCCCTTGGTCGACGAGAACACGCCGTAGAGGGAGTCGGCCCCGGCATCCGCGCCGGCCCACAGGTCGACGACCCGCCTGCCGTGCACGTAGGCGCACAACTGTCCCTCGTAGTCCGGCCGTTCGCCGTCCACGAAAGCGGCGAACTCCTCGCGCACCGCCTCGAAGCCGTCCGCGACGGTGCCGTGGATCTCCTGCGTCATCCGCTCTCCTCAACTTCAGCCGCTGCTCGCGTGCGCCATGGTGAACAAGGCCCGTCCGACCTGGGCGAACTCGCCCTTCGGATGATCCCTGAAGAGCGGCTCGGTGCCGAACAGGACGGCGTGCCGGCCGCTGACGACCGAGGCCCGCCCGGCCGCGGCGGCGGGGCCGCCGGAGCCGTCCGGCAGGGACCGCCAGTGCCCGGGGACCAGCCGGTGGCCGCCCGCCGAACGCCCCGCGATCTCCACGCTCACCCGGTCGCCGAGCCCCTGGATCTCGGGATCGGGGGTGAGCACCTGCTCGCGCGGACAGCCGCGGACCGTGCCGGTGCGGTCGGTCGTCGGCTCGCCGAGCGCCCGCCGGGCGGCGCTCTCCGGGGCCCGGGCCAGGCCCTGGTCCCCGGCGCTCTCCCGGGTGACGGGCTCAGCGCTCTCCCGGGCGACGGGCTCGGGATCCGCACTCGCCGGGTGCGGGGTGAACGACAGCGTGAGGGTGGCGGCGATGAGCAGGACGGGTCTCGCAGAAACGGTTCTCGTGTGGTGCACGCGTACCTCCTCCGGAGCTTCCTGAGATCGGTACGGCGAGATGTACCTGTTCGACTCAACAGCAACACGAGGGAGTCGGTGGCGCGGATGCCCCGGATGGCGCATCCCGGGCCGCCCGGACGGGGCATGCTGTGGTCGGCGGAAGCGGGCGGCGGCAAGTCCCACAGGAGAAGCCCATGGCGACAATCCCTTCCATCCCCAGCAGGACCGACCTCCTGCGCATGGCACGCAACACCACCGACATCACCGGCCAACTCCTCGACACGGCGGGCAACATCACCCGGATAGCGATCAACACCTTCGACCCGAAGGACGGTTCGGGCCCCGAGGTGCTGCGGGTGCTGCGCGAGACCACGGCCGAACTGGCCGAGGCGAGCGCGTCCCCGCAGGCGCAGGAGGCCTTCTACCGGATCGTCGACACCCTCACCCGGCTCGGCACCAGCGGCGCCCCGCTGGCCGTGCACCCGGTCAGCGAACCGGCCCGGGTGCTGCTCGCGGCGCTCGGCGACAGCCTGCTCCCCGTCCTGGACGCGGTGGAACCGGCGGTCGAGGAGTTCGCTGCCGCGCTCGGCGAGCTGGTCGAGGCCACGTCTCCGCTGCTCCCCGCGACGGCGGGCGTGGCCGCGGGAGTGCTCCTCGCCCTCACCCCGCTGATCCGTGCGGCGACCGACGTCCTGCGCGACGCGAGCCCCGAACTGCGGCGCATCGCGGACGCCTTGACCGCCGCGCTGGCACCGCTGATGCCGTTGCAGGTGGCGCTGGCCGAACGGGCGGCGGAGGCCGGCGCCGGTGTCGTACGCGCGACGCTGCCCCCGCTGGCCGACCTGACGGACGCGGCGGCGGCGACCGCGAAGGCGGCCCGGCCGGTGCTGATCGCGGGGGAGGAGCTGTTCGTGACCGGTCTGGAGCGCCTCCAGCCGGCGCTGCTGGCCGCCGCGTCCCGCGCCGGCGGGGTGGCGCGGGCCATCGCGGTCAGGGTGTCCGCGGCGGTCTCGCCGGCCGCGGAACAGGGGGTGGTGGTGGCCGTGACCCCGGTCTGACGGGCACCCGATAGGGTCTGACCATGCGTGATCTCGGGGCGGGCTTCCACTATCTCCTGAAGGGCCAGCGGTGGGTGGCCCGGCACGGCAAGCAGTACGGCTTCGGACTGATCCCGGGCCTGATCACCCTGGTGCTGTACGTGGGCGCCCTGGTGTCCCTGGCGACCTGGGGCGAGGACATGGTGTCCTGGGCGACCCCCTTCGCGGACGACTGGTCGAGCCCGTGGCAGGGCCTGTTCCGGGGCTTCCTCGCGGTCCTCCTGTTCGCCCTGGCCCTGCTCCTCGCGGTCCTGACCTTCACGGCCGTCACCCTCCTCATCGGCCAGCCCTTCTACGAGAGCCTCTCCGAGAAGGTCGACCGGGACGTCTCCCCGGACGGCACGGCCCCCGAGTCCGGCCTCCCGCTCTGGCGCGAGCTGTGGATCTCCGCGAGGGACAGCCTGCGCATCGTGATCCGGGCCGCCCTGTGGGCCGTCCTCCTGTTCGCCCTCGGTTTCATCCCCCTGGTCGGTCAGACGGTGGTCCCCGTGCTCGGCTTCTTCGTCACGGGCTTCTTCCTCACCGAGGAACTGACGGCGGTGGCCCTGCAACGCCGCAACATCGACCTGCGGGCCCGCCTCACCCTCCTCCGCTCCCGCAAGACCCTCATCTGGGGCTTCGGCACGCCCCTGGGCCTGTCCTTCCTGATCCCCTTCGTCGCGGTGTTCCTGATGCCGGGAGCGGTGGCGGGAGCGACCCTGATGGCACGGGAGCTGCTGGGGGAGGAGACCCGGGAGGGGGACGAGGAGGACGAGGAGGAGCCGGTCCCCGGCCGGTAGGCAGTCCCCCCGGAGCCGTTACGCCCCCACCGCCACCGAGACGATCGCCCGCACCTGCGCGATGATGTCCAGCCGGTTGCGCACGAACCCCGGATCGGTCACCGCCCCCGTCGCGGGATCGGTGTTGCCCGCCCCGAACTCCAGCACCGGCGTGTGCACATGGCCGCCCGGCAGGTCGTCATGGCGCCCCAGCCGGTCGCGCAACAGCGTGGCCCGGTAGGCGATCTCGTTGGAGAGGTAGTTCCCGCCGCCCCCGGACCGCGCGGTGGACCCCGCCGTCGGCCCGTCCGGACGGACGACCGGGTCGGTCCCTCCCGCCGGGATCTCGGTCACGCTCGTGTTGTCGTAGACGGGGAACCGCCCGGTGTCCGCGTCCAGGATCGCCTTGTACGGCAGGGTGGTCGTCGTCCACTGCGGCTGCGAGGCCGGATCGGAGACCGGCACCGTCCCGGTCACCCCGATGTTGTCGTTGTCCGGGAACCCGCCCCGCCAGGCCCCGTTGGTCCGCTCCACGTCGAACCGCCCCACCCGCCCCTGGCTCACGGTCGTGAAGAGATCCACCTTCTTCAGATACGGCCGCAGCGCCCGCTCCACGGTCCGGTCGGTGAAGTCCTGCCACCGCACGGGGAACACGACGGTCTCCACCCGGGCCGGCCCCTTCGCCGTCTCGATCACCGTCCCGTCGAGGGCCAGCGCACTCGCCCCGGACGGATTGGAGATCCGTATGTCCCGGTCCAGCGTGAACGGGTCGAACCCGGTCACCAGCACCCGCTTCAGCCGGTCCCCACCCGGATACCGCACCGAGGTCTGCCCCCGGGAGTTCCGCTCCAACGCGTCGATCAGCGCGGAACGTTGCACCTCCGACAGCCCGAACGACGGCTCCCAGGTTCGCACTTCACGGGTCATGCCCAACCGGGCCCAGTACAGCGGCCGGTCGTCGTCCCGGCTCAGATCCCCGCCGGCCGGCCCCCGCCCCTGCGCCCGGTCCACGGCCCGCCGCCACAGCCCGGACCCCTCCCGTACGACGACCTTCCGGGCCTCCGCGTAGGAACGCGCCGCCCCGAGCGCCCGGGTGAAGCGCTGCGTCACCGCGTCGAACCCGGACCGCTCCAGGATCTCCCGCGGTACCGCCCGGTCGAGCCGCTGCTCCTCCACCGTGGGTGAGGGCACCGCCTCGGCCGCCACCGCGGTCGTGGGAGCCACCGGCCCCGCCAGCAGAACCAGTCCGAGCATGCCGATCCGAACACGTAGAGAAGTCAAGGGAGTTCGGGTCCTTCCGTCGCTGTGGGGCGCGAGTGGTACGGGACCTGGGCAGTATCGCGTGACGGAAGTGGTCCACGCCATGGGGAGTCTCGTGGCGGCGGTACCGGCGGGCGGGTGATACTGCCGCCCATGAAGGCAGCCAACCTGGGCGTTCTCTTCCTCATCGAGCTGGGCGCCCTGGCGGGTGCCGCGTACTGGGGTTTCACCCGGGACGTCGCCACCCCCTTGGCCTGGCTGCTCGGCCTCGCCGCACCCGCCGTGCTGATCGTGCTGTGGGCGCTGTTCGGGGCGCGGAAGGCGCGCTACCCGGTGCGTGGCGCGGCCCGTGTCGGTTTCGAGGCGCTGTGGTTCGGGGCGGGGGTGCTCGCTCTGCTGGCCGCCGGCGACACCGGCGGGGCGGTCACGCTCGCCGTGCTCGTGGTGGTGAGCAAGTCCCTGGCCGCCAAGTGGGGGCAGTAGCAGTCAGGTTCAGACTTCCTCGCCCAGCAGGTGCACGAAGTCCCGGAAGGCCCCCGGCATGTCCACCGACTCCGGGTCCAGCAGCCACTGGTACTGGAGGCCGTCCATCACGGCCACGAGCAGCGGGGCGGTGCGTTCCGGGGTGAGGCCGTTGGGGAGGCGGTCGCCGTACGCCGCGCGCAGGGCGGCCGCCATGGACGCGCGCACCCGGGTGTAGCGGTCGGTGAAGTACTCCCGGGCCGGATGCCCCTCCGTCACGCTCTCGCCGAGCAGCGCCGAGAAGGTCTGGATGATCCCGGGCCGCATCGCGTTGTACTCGACGAGCGAGGTCAGCAGGTCCACCCGCCAGCCGCCGCCCGGCACGGCGTCCCACTTGTCCCGCTCCTCCAGCACCGCGACCAGCAGCGCGTCCTTCGTCGGGAAGTGGTGCAGCAGCCCCTGCTGGGTGAGTCCCACCCGCTCCGCCACCGCCGCCAGGCTCGCGCCCCGGTAACCGCGCTCGGCGATCACCTCCAGGGCCGCCCGGACGATCTCCGCCCGACGGGCCTCGCTTCTGGTCCTGCCGCTCATGGCGTCACCGTACGGCATCCCCGAAACCTGAATATAACAGCAAGGTAACGAAACCTACCGTTCACCAGGTAATCGATGCACGATGAGAGGACCGCACGGACGTCAACGAGGAGGCACCCCCATGGCGGCACCCGACACAGCGGCCGACCAGGCCCGCGAGGCCGCCGTCGAGGCGGCCCTGGCGGCGCTCGACCTGGACGCCAAGGCCCGGCTCCTGGGCGGCCAGGACATGTGGTCGCTGCCCGCGCTCCCGGAGATCGGCCTGCCCTCCCTCGTCATGTCCGACGGCCCGATCGGCGTCCGGGGCGTGCGCTGGAGCGCCGACGACCCCTCGATCGCCCTGCCCTCCCCGACCGCGCTGGCCGCCTCCTGGGACCCGGAACTCGCCCGCAGGGCAGGCCGGCTGCTCGCCCAGGAGGCCCGCCGCAAGGGCGTCCACGTCCTGCTCGCCCCCACCGTGAACCTCCACCGCTCCCCGCTCGGCGGCCGCCACTTCGAGGCCTACAGCGAGGACCCCTACCTCACGGGCCGGATCGGCGCCGGGTACGTGACCGGCGTGCAGGAGGGCGGCGTCGGCACCACCGTCAAGCACTTCGTCGCCAACGACGCCGAGACCGACCGCTTCACGGTGAACAACCTGGTCTCCGAACGCGCCCTGCGCGAGCTCTACCTGGCGCCCTTCGAGCACATCGTGGAGAACGCCCACCCGTGGGGCATCATGACCGCCTACAACACGGTCAACGGCACGACGATGACCGAGCACCACCACCTCGTCAACGAAGTCCTGCGCGGCGAATGGGGCTTCGACGGCTACAACGTCTCCGACTGGATGGCCGCCCGCTCCACCAAGGCCGCCATCGAGGGCGGCCTCGACGTCGCCATGCCCGGCCCGAGGACCGTCTACGGCGAACCCCTCGCCCAGGCCGTGCGGGACGGCCGGGTCGAGGAGAGCGCGGTCGACACCGCCGTACGCAATGTGCTGCGGCTCGCCGCCCGCGTCGGCATCCTGGCCGGCGCCGAGCCGGTGGTCACCGAGCTGCCCCCGGCGGTCGACGGCGAGGCGCTGGCCCGCGAGATCGCCCGCCGCTCCTTCGTCCTGGTCCGCAACCAGGGCGCGCTGCCCCTGAAGCCGGGCACCGTCGCCCTCAGCGGCGCCGCCGCCCGGGACGCCCGGGTCCTCGGCGGCGGCTCCGCCACCGTCTTCCCGGACCGGATCGTCTCCCCGCTGGACGGCCTCACCGCGGCCCTCCCCGAGGGCTCGGTGAGCTACGCCGTCGGCGCCGACCCGAACACCGAACTCGCCATCGCCGACAAGGGGTTCAGCCTCCGGGCGATCTGCCGGGACGCGGCCGGGGCCGTCCTCGGCACCCGCTCCGCCCCCAACGGCCAGCTCCAGTGGATGGGTTCCGACCTCCCCGAGGGCGTCACCCACGACCGCCTGCACACCGTCGAGCTGACCGGCACCTTCACCCCGCGCGAGAGCGGCTCGCACACCTTCGGCATCAAGGGACTCGGCGCCTTCAAGCTGGCCGTGGACGGCACCACCTACTACGACGACGTCCAGAGCACCGACAAGGACGACCCGTTCGTCTCCTTCTTCGGCGCCCCCGAACCCCGCGCCGAGGTCGAACTCACCGCGGGCGAGCCCGTCGAGATCTCCCTCACCCACGTCGTCGACCTCCCCGACGACCTCCCGATGAAGGTCGTCGGGTTCGCCCTCGCCCACCTGGACCCGCAGCGCGACCCCGACGAGCTGATCGCCGAGGCCGTCGAGGCGGCCCGGCACGCGGACACCGCTGTCGTCGTGGTCGCCACCACCGACCGCGTCGAGTCCGAGGGCTACGACCGCAAGGACCTCACCCTGCCCGGCCGGCAGGACGACCTGGTCCGCGCGGTCGCCGCCGCCAACCCGAACACCGTCGTGATCGTCAACTCCGGCTCCCCGGTGGAGCTGCCCTGGCGCGAGGACGTCGCCGCGATCCTGCTGAGCTGGTTCCCCGGCCAGGAGGGCGGCGCGGCCCTCGCCGAGGTGCTGACCGGCGCCCACGAACCCGGCGGCCGGCTCCCCACCACCTGGGGCACCCTGGCCGACGCCCCGGTCACCCGGGTCACCCCGGCGGACGGCGAACTCCCTTACGAGGAGGGAGTCTTCATCGGGTACACGGCCTGGGAGAAGGCGGGCCGCACCCCGGCCTACCCGTTCGGCCACGGCCTCGGCTACACGGAGTGGACCTACGAGTCCGTCGAGGTCCAGGGCGCCACCGTCCGGGTCCGGCTGCGCAACTCCGGCACCCGCGCGGGCCGCGAGGTCGTCCAGATCTACCTGGCCCCCGCCGAACCCGACGCCGAACGCCCCGCCCGCCGGCTCGCCGGGTTCGCGGGAGCCGAGGCCGGCCCCGGCGAAAGCGTCGAGGTCACCGTGGAGATCCCGCGCCGGGCCTTCGCGATCTGGGACGAGAAGACCTCGTCGTGGTCGCATGTGAAGGGTTCGTACGAAATCCAGATCGGACGCTCGATCGAGGACCGCCGGGTCACCGCGACGATTAACGTCTGATACCAGGGGGCGCGGCCCCCGCACAAGCAGCCCCGGCCCGGGACCTGACCCCTGGGCCGGGGCTCGTCTCTTGTACCGGCTGTAGCGGCTGTAGCGGCTGCAAAAGCCCTACCGGCTGGAGAACCCGTACACCGTCTCCGACCGGTACACCTCACCCGGCCGCAGCACCGTGCTCGGGAACTCCGGACGGTTCGGGGAGTCCGGGAAGTGCTGGGTCTCCAGCGCGATGCCGTCGCCGGGCGTGAAGGGCTCGGGGAGGTGGTCGGCGGTGTAGAGCTGGAGCCCCGGCTCGGTGGTCGCCACCGTCAGCACCCGCCCCGACGCGGGGTCGTACAGCTCGGCCACCTCGACGGCCTCGGCGGTGATCCCCTTGTCCAGCACGAAGTTGTGGTCGTACCCGGCGCCGACCTTGCGGACCTCGCGGAAGTCGAACCGGGTGCCCGCGACCTCCTCGACCCCCGTCGGGATCAGATCCGCGTCCACCGGCGTGAACCGCGAGGCGTCGATCCGCAGTTCGTGCCCGCCCGCGTTCCCGGAACCGGCCAGGTTGAAGTAGCTGTGGTTGGTCAGGTTCACCAGGGTCGGCGCGTCGGTGACCGCCTCGTAGGAGATCCGCAGCGCCCCCGACTCGTCCAGCGCGTAGGTCCCGGAGACCTCCAGGCGGCCCGGGAAGCCCTCCTCGCCGTGCGGGCTGACCCGGCTCAGCCGCACCCCGTGCTCACCGGCCGGCTCCATGTCCCACACCCGCTTGTCGAAGCCCTGCTCGCCCCCGTGCAGGGAGTTGGGCGCGTTGTTGGCCGCGAGCGCGTACGTCAGCCCGTCCAGCTCGAAACGGCCGCCCGCGATCCGGTTCGCGTACCGCCCGATGAACGCCCCGAGATACGGACCGGCGTGCTCCAGATACCCGTCCAGCTCGGCGAACCCCAGCACCACGTCCGCGGTCCGCCCCTCCCGGTCCGGGACCTCGACCGACTGCACGATCCCGCCGTAGGACAGGATCCGCACGCGGACGCCCGCGCGCTCCAGGGTCCAGCGGTGGACCGGTGTGCCGTCGGGAAGTGTGGCGAAGAGTTCGTTCATGTGCGGAACTTTAAGTCACGGCCGTGACCTTGCGATATGCGATCTCCGCCAGCCGGGCCTGGCCGTTCACACTCGGATGGAACCAGTCCCAGTGACTGAGCTGGTCGGTGCCGAAGCGGTAGTCGTACACCGCGCCGCCGTCGTACCGGCAGTGCGCGTCCTTCGCGCACACCTGCTTCAGTACGGCGTTGTACTCCTCCACCCGGTCCTGCACGGTGTCCCGCCGCTCGGTCGCCGCCGCGTCCAGGGCGTCCGCGTCCGCCAGCATCGACGGGCACACCCCCAGCTTCCACACCTGCTTGCCCAGCGGGTTGGTGCGCCCCTGGGACCACAGCCGCTTGAGGTTGGGCACGCTCGCCACGTACACCTGCGCCTTGGGCGCCTTGGCGCGCAGCACGCTCAGCGCGTCCTCGAACCCGGCCCGGAAGTCGGACACCGATGTCATCGCGGCCGTGGAGTCCCGGCAGGCGTCATTGGCACCCACCATCACCGTCACCAGCGCGGGCGCGCGCGAGGCGGCCTGGGACATCTGCGCCGACAGATCGGCCATCCGCGACCCGGACACCGCGTAGTTCCAGCTGCGCTCGGCCGCCTTCGCCTTCCCCAGCAGCCGTACGGCCAGCGAGTCGACCTGCGCGCTGCTCCCGGTGGCCCAGGACACGTCGGGACAGTCCGTCAGGACCCCGCACGCGTCGAAGCCGCGGGTGATGGAGTCCCCGACGGCGGCCAGCGAAGCCGGGCTGCTGTCCCAGGCCGGGGTCGGCTTCGGCGAGGGCTTGGCCTTCTGGGTCGGTGCCGCGGAGTCGCCGCCCACGGCGTCACAGCCGGCGACGCCCACAAGGGCCGCGGTCAGGACGGCGACGACGGCCCGCGAGCGGAGGCCCTGCTTGCGCATCCGTGGAGTTCCCCTCGTGAAATGGTGGTCCTCTCATAACAACGCACACGAGTTCCCGACGGCCCCGAGGGAACGATCGGGACCCGTACTAGCGTCCTGCCGGGTGAATGGCGGGCGTTTCGGGGCACCGGGACGGACGGTACGTCACACTCCTTGCGCCGCCGCACGGTAGCCTCGCCATCAACGTGGCCGGCCGGTGTGGCCGCCATGCCGGCCAGCAAGACTTGTCCCGCTCTGCCCGGAGGTCCCGGTGACGACACGTGGAGTTCTGTACGTGCACTCCGCGCCGCGCGCGCTGTGCCCGCACGTCGAGTGGGCGATCGCCGGGGTGCTCGGCACGCGCGTCAACCTCGACTGGATCCGGCAGCCGGCCGCGCCGGGCACCTGGCGCTCGGAGTTCTCCTGGAAGGGTGAGGTCGGCACCGCGTCCAAGCTCGCGTCGGCCCTGCGGGGCTGGCATCTGCTGCGCTTCGAGGTCACCGCCGAGCCCTGCGCCACCGCCGAGGGCGAACGCTACAGCTGCACCCCCGAACTGGGCATCTTCCACGCGGTCACCGGCATCCACGGCGACATCCTGATCCCGGAGGACCGGCTCAGGGCCGCCCTGACCCGCTCCCAGCGCGGTGAGACCGACCTGGAGGCAGAGCTCGCGAAACTCCTGGGCAAGCCCTGGGACGACGAGTTGGAGTCCTTCAGGTACGCGGGCGAGGGCGCCCCGGTCCGCTGGCTGCACCAAGTGGTGTGAGTTCTCCGTACACGTGAAGGGCCCCCACCGCTCGGTGGGGGCCCTTCAGTTGCGTACAGACGCTTCTCAGACCGTCCGGAACGCCAGTACCACGTTGTGCCCGCCGAAGCCGAACGAGTCGTTCAGCGCGGCGATACGGCCCTCCACGGGCAGCTTGCGGGCCTCGCCGCGGACCACGTCGGCGTTGGCCTCCGCCTCCGGGTCGAGGTTCTCGACGTTGATGGTCGGCGGAGCCACCCGGTGGTACAGGGCCAGCACCGTCGCGACCGTCTCGATGCCGCCGGCACCACCCAGCAGGTGACCGGTCATCGACTTGGTCGCGGAGACCGCCATGTGGTCCGCGTCGTCCCCGAACACCTTCCGCAGCGCCTTGAGCTCGGCGATGTCACCGGCCGGCGTCGACGTGGCGTGCGCGTTGACGTGCACGATCTCCGCCGGGTTCAGGTCGGTGTTCTCGAGCAGGTGCTGGAGGGCGGCCGAGATGCCCCGGCCCTCCGGCTCGGGCTGCACGATGTCGTGGGCGTCGGCGGAGATGCCCTGGCCGACCGCCTCGGCGTAGACCCGGGCCCCGCGCTTGGCCGCGTGCTCCGCGGACTCCAGCACGACCACACCCGCGCCCTCGCCGAGGACGAAACCGTCGCGGGCGGTGTCGTAGGGACGCGAGGCGCCCTGCGGGTCGTCGTTGTTCTTGGACATCGCCATCATGTTGCCGAACGCGGCGATGGGCAGCGGGTGGATCGCCGCCTCGGTGCCACCGGCGACCACGATGTCGGCGCGGCCGGTGCGGATCATCTCGATGGCGTAGCCGATGGCCTCGGCGCCGGAGGCGCACGCGGAGACCGGGGTGTGCACGCCCGCACGGGCGCCCACCAGCAGGCCCACGTTGGCCGAGGGGCCGTTCGGCATCAGCATGGGGACGGTGTGCGGGGAGACGCGGCGGACGCCCTTCTCCTTCAGCACGTCGTACTGGTCGAGGAGGGTCGTCACACCGCCGATGCCGGAGGCGATGACGGCGCCGAGGCGGTCCGGGTCGACATCGCCGACCGAGCCCTCCTCACCGGCCTTGCCCTCGAAGCCCGCGTCGGCCCACGCCTCCTTGGCGGCGACCAGCGCGAACTGTGCCGAACGGTCGAGACGCCGGGCCTGCGGCCGCGGAATCACCTCGGTCGGCTCCACGGCGACGGGCGCCGCGATACGGACCGCCTGGTCGGCGGCCCACTCCTGCTCCAGGGGCTTGACGCCGGACTTGCCGGCGACCAGACCCTCCCAGGTAGAGGCTGCGTCGCCACCCAGCGGTGTGGTTGCGCCGATACCGGTGACGACCACGGTGCGATTGGTCGGGCTCACGGGAAATCTTTCTCCAACGGTACGAGGATTAAGCGGCGCCACCGCCGGGTGGCGGGGCCGGTCAGCGTCCGGCCCGAGCAGGGACTCAGGCCTGGTGCTTGAGGATGTAGTCGGTCGCGTCGCCGACCGTCTTGAGGTTCTTGACGTCGTCGTCGGGGATCTTGACGTCGAAGCGCTCTTCGGCGGCGACGACGACCTCGACCATGGACAGCGAGTCGACGTCCAGGTCGTCGGTGAAGGACTTGTCCAGCTGGACGTCCTCAACCGGGATGCCGGCGATCTCGTTCACGATGTCGGCGAGACCGGCGACGATCTCTTCCTGAGTGGCGGCCATGTTGGCGCTCCTTCGTTTTCTTATCCAGAGGGTTGGCAGTGCTTCCCGTCCCGGACCGCATGATCCGGCACGGAGTGCCTAGGGGAGGGTAACGACAGTGGCGGCGTAGACGAGACCCGCCCCGAATCCGATGACGAGCGCGGTGTCGCCGCTCTTCGCCTCACCGGTCGCCAGAAGCCGCTCCATGGCGAGCGGGATCGAGGCGGCCGAGGTGTTGCCGGTGGTGCGCACGTCACGCGCGACCGTGACGTGCTCCGGCAGCTTCAGCGTCTTCACCATCGAGTCGATGATCCGCTCGTTGGCCTGGTGGGGAATGAAGACGTCCAGCTCGTCCGGGCTGATCCCGGCCGCGTCCAGCGCCTGCTGGGCGACCTTCGCCATCTCGAACACGGCCCAGCGGAACACCGCCTGGCCCTCCTGCGTGATCGCAGGGAACTTGTCCGTGGAGCTGTCGTACTCGTTCCACGCCACGGTCTGCTTGATGGTCTCGGACTTGTCGCCCTCGGAACCCCAGACCGTGGGGCCGATCGCGGGCTCCTGCGAGGGGCCGACGACGACCGCACCGGCACCGTCGCCGAACAGGAAGGCGGTGGCCCGGTCCTCCAGGTCGGTCAGGTCCGACAGCCGCTCCACGCCGATCACGAGGACGTACTCCGCGCTGCCCTCGACGATCATGCCCTTGGCGAGGGTGAGGCCGTAGCCGAAGCCCGCGCAGCCCGCCGAGATGTCGAAGGCGGCGGCCTTGTCCGTGCCCAGCTTGTCGGCGATCTCGGTCGCCACGGCCGGCGTCTGCTTGAAGTGCGAGACGGTCGAGACGATCACGCCGCCGATCTGCTCGGCGGAGATCCCGGCGTCGGCGATGGCCTTGCCGGACGCCTCGATCGACATGGCGGCGACGGTCTCCTCGTCGTTCGCCCAGTGCCGGGTCTGGATGCCGGAGCGCGAGCGGATCCACTCGTCGGAGGAGTCGATGGTCTCGAGGATCACCTCGTTGGGCACGACCCGGGTCGGGCGGTAGCCGCCGACCCCGAGGATGCGCGCGTACGGGGCGCCCTTGCTGGGCCTGATCTTCGACATGCTCTCGTGCTCCTTCTCAGGCACCGTGCTCGGCGATGAGCTCGCGAGCAGCGTCGAGGTCGTCGGGGGTCTTGAGCGCCAGCGTCTTCACACCGGGCAGCGCGCGCTTGGCGAGGCCGACCAGCGTGCCGCCGGGGGAGACCTCGATGAACGCGGTGGCGCCGAGCTCCTTGAAGGTCTCCATGCACAGGTCCCAGCGGACCGGGTTGGCGACCTGGCCGACCAGCCGCTCCAGCACCTCGGCGCCGGTGGCGACGGCCTGGCCGTCCTTGTTGGAGACGTACGTGACCGTCGGGTCGGCCGGCGTCAGATCGGCGGCGGCCTTGGCCAGCGCGTCGACCGCGGGGGCCATGTGGTGCGTGTGGAAGGCGCCGGCGACCTTCAGCGGGACGACCTTGCGGACGCCCTCGGGCTTGTCGTCGTTCAGCGCGGCGAGCTGCTCCAGCGTGCCCGCGGCGACGATCTGACCCGCGCCGTTGACGTTCGCCGGGGTCAGGCCCAGCTTCTCCAGGTGCGCGACGGAGACCTCCGGGTCACCGCCGAGCAGCGCGGACATGCCGGTCTCGGTGATCGCGGCGGCGTCGGCCATGGCCAGACCCCGCTTGCGTACGAGGGTGAGGGCGGCGGTGTCGTCCAGGACGCCGGCGAAGGCGGCGGCGGTGATCTCACCGACACTGTGCCCGGCGACCGCGCCGGGGGCGAGGTCGGAGATGGCACCGAGTGCCGAGGCGGACAGGATCCCGGCGGCGACCAGCAGCGGCTGGGCCACCGAGGTGTCGCGGATGGCGTCCGCGTCGGCCTGTGTGCCGTAGTGGGCGAGGTCCAGTCCGATGGCGTCGGACCACGCGGCGACGCGGTCCGCGGCACCGGGGAGTTCGAGCCAGGGGGTCAGGAAGCCGGGCGTCTGGGCGCCCTGGCCGGGAGCGACGAGTACGAGCACTCTCACACTCTCTCTTGAGGGCGGCCCAAGCCGCCCGTGGGGACAAGGACGAAGAACATGAGGGGGTTTTGTTGGCCCCCGACAAAAGCCTAGGGCTGGTGATCTCCGTCGGCCAGACGCCCCAGGATGAGCGCGATCCGCAGGGTGAACGCCGAGCGTACATCGGAGGGCGACCAGCCGGTGACGTCAGTCACACGTCGAAGCCGGTAGCGCACGGTGTTGGGATGCACGAACAGCATCCGGGCCGCGCCCTCCAGACTGGACGCCTGTTCGAGGTAGACGGAGAGCGTCTCCAGGAGCGCGGAACCGGCCTCCTCCAGCGGTCTGTAGATCTCCTCCACCAACTGCTCGCGCGCACTGGGATCACCGGCCATCGCGCGTTCCGGAAGCAGGTCGTCCGCCAGCACCGGGCGCGGGGCGTCCTGCCAGGCCGAACACGCCTTGAGCCCGGCGGCGGCGGCCTGCGCGGACCGGGTCGCGGCCAGCAGATCCGGTACGACGGGACCGGCGACCACCGGTCCGGCCGCATAGGGCCCGATCAGCGACTTGGCCACGGCGAGCGGGTTGTCGCTGCCGCCCGCGATGACCACGAGCCGGGCCCCGAGCACCCCGGTCAGCACCTGGAGCTTGGCGTGCCGGGCGGCTCGCCGGATCGCCTCGACGGTCAGCTCGGAGTCACCGTCGGGGGCGGTGCCGAGGACCACGCACACGTGCTCCGGGGCGTTCCAGCCCAGCGCCGCCGCCCGGCTCACGGCCCCCTCGTCGGCCTCCCCGCTCAGCACGGCGTTGACGACCAGCGACTCGAGGCGGGCGTCCCAGGCACCGCGTGCCTCGGCGGCCTGGGCGTAGACCTGGGCGGTGGCGAAGGCGATCTCGCGGGCGTAGACGAGCAGGCCCTCCCGCAGCACGGCCTCGTCACCGGGGGCGGCGACCTCGTCGATCGCGGACTCCATGACCTCGATGGTGGTGCGCACCATCTCCACGGTCTGGCGCAGCGTGATGGCCCGGGTCAGCTCCCGGGGAGCGGTGCCGAACACGTCGGTGGAGATGGCCTGCGGGGCGTCCGGCTGCCGGAACCACTCGGTGAAGGCCGCGATACCGGCCTGGGCGACCAGCCCGATCCAGGAACGGTTCTCCGGGGGCATCGCCCGGTACCACGGCAGCGTCTCGTCCATCCGCGCGATGGCCTGCTGGGCGAGCGACCCGGACGACTTCTCCAGCCGCTTCAGGGTCGCGGCGTGGGCATGGACGACGGACGCGGCGGGATCGGACTTACGGAGTTCGGGTTCGGGCACATGGACAAGACTGCCTTATCCGGACGTCAGTACGCGCCGCCGGGTACCGACTCCACCACCACCTGCGGCCGGTCCCGGGTCTACCGTGGTCCCGTGACGGACGTGTGGCGCGCTGCGGAGCGCTATCCAGGTGGGGATCCCGGGGCCGGTATCGAGTCGTGGCACGCGTTCTCGTTCGGGCCGCACTACGACCCCGACAATCTGCGGTTCGGGGCGTTGATCGCCTGCAACGAGGAGCGGCTCGTGCCCGGTGCCGGGTTCGACGAGCATCCGCACAGCCACACCGAGATCGTCACCTGGGTGGTCGAGGGGGAGCTCACGCACCGCGACTCCACCGGGCACGAGACGGTCGTACGGGCCGGTGACGTGCAGCGGCTCAGCGCCGCCGGGGGCGTGCGGCACGTCGAGCGCAACGACGCCGGCACCCCGCTGACCTTCGTGCAGACCTGGCTGGCCCCCCTGGAGCCGGGTGGCGAGCCGTCGTACGAGATCGTCCGCGGGATCGCCGACTCGACGCCGTACGCGATCCCGGAGGCGGGCGCGCTGCTGCACGTGCGGCGGCTGGCCGCGGGGGAGCGGACCGCGGTGCCGGACGGGCCGTTCGTCTACGTCCATGTCGTGCGCGGTGAAGTGCGGCTGGACGGCGAGGAGTTGGGCCCGGGCGACGCGGCCCGGGTCACCGACGCGAAGGAACTGGACGCGGTGGCGGTGACCCCGGCCGAGCTGCTGGTGTGGGAGATGTCCTAGAGGCCGGCGAGGACGGCGTCGGTGAAGGCGGGCCAGGCCTCGACCGCCCAGGGCCCGAAGGCGCGGTCCGTCAGCGCCACGCAGGCCGCCCCCGCGTCCGGGTCGATCCACAGGAACGTACCGGACTGGCCGAAGTGCCCGAAGGTGCGCGGCGAGGACGAGGAGCCCGTCCAGTGCGGGGACTTGGAGTCCCGGATCTCGAAGCCCAGGCCCCAGTCGTTGGGGTTCTGGTGGCCGTAGCCGGGGAGCACGCCCTTGGTGCCCGGGTACTGGACCGTCATGGCCTCGGCGACGGTACGCGGGTCCAGCAGCCGCGGTGCCTGCACCTCCGCCGCGAACCTCAGCAGGTCCTCGACCGTCGACACACCGTCCTTCGCCGGGGAGCCCTCCAGGGACGTCGACGTCATGCCCAGCGGCTCCAGCACCGCCTGCCGCAGATACTCCGCGAACGGGATGTCCGTCGCCTTCGCGAGGTGGTCGCCGAGCTGCTCGAACCCGGCGTTGGAGTACAGCCGCCGCTCCCCGGGCGGGGCGGTGACCCGGTGCTCGTCGAAGGCCAGCCCCGAGGTGTGCGCGAGCAGATGCCGCACGGTCGATCCGCTCGGCCCGGCCGGCTCGTCGAGCTCGATCGCCCCCTCCTCGTACGCGACGAGAGCCGCGTAGGCCGCGAGCGGCTTGGTGACGGAGGCCAGCGGGAAGCGGTGGCCCACCGGACCGTGGGTGCCGAGGACGGTGCCGTCGGCCCGCACCACGCCCGCCGCGGCGGTGGGAACCGGCCAGTTCTCGATCAGCGTGAGGCTCTGCAAGGACATGCCGTCGAGCCTAAGCCGCTCAGAGCTTGAGAATCATCGTGGGGTCGGGCTTGTGCACGAACCCGAGCGAGACGTAGAGCGGCTCGGCCGCCGCGGACGCGGTCAGCATGACCTGTCCGGCACCCCGCTCGCGGAACCACTCCAGCAGTTCGTCCATGCACGCGCGTGCGTACCCGCGCCGCCGGGCGCCCGGGTCGGTCGCGACGCTGAAGACGTACCCGGCGAGCCCGTGCGGGTTGCCCGCCTTGCCGATCCGGTAGTCGACCGTCCCGGCCACCAGCGCGGCCAGCGCCCCCGGCCGGTCCGGGTGGTCGACGACGAAGGCCGCGAAGTCCCCGTCGGCCTCGCCCAGTTTCCTCCGCAGCGAGGGCAGCGCCTCGGCGTGCCACGCCGTGGAGGCGTCCCCGCCGGGCAGGTCGTCGATCATCACCTGGCGCAGCCGCAGTACTTCCCCGGCGTCCTCGGGCAGGGCCCGGCGTACGAGACTCATGCCCCGCACGCTAGCCATACGATCCGTGTGTCGTCCTGCCGATTTCTTACCGGTACCGCTTGCTTGGAGTGCACTCCAAGGCCATAGCGTTGAGGCCATGACGGTGATGGAGACCACGAGTACCAGGACCGACAGCTGTGCCGCACCGCCGCAGGCCCACCGGCGCCCCGACGGCCAGGACAGTTACACGATCAGCGAGGTCGTAGCCTTCACCGGCCTGACCGCGCACACCCTGCGCTGGTACGAGCGCATCGGCCTGATGCCGCACATCGACCGCTCGCACACCGGCCAGCGGCGCTACAGCAACCGCGACCTCGACTGGCTCGCCTTCGTCGGCAAGCTCCGGCTCACCGGCATGCCGGTCGCCGACATGGTCCGGTACGCGGAACTCGTGCGGGAGGGCGACCACACCTTCCGGGACCGCTTCAAGCTCCTGGAGGCGACCCGCCGGGACGTACTGACCCGGATCGCGGAGCTCCAGGACACCCTCGCCGTACTGGACCACAAGATCAGCTTCTACGCCGAGGCCGATCGCGCCGACTGGGAGAAGGAGAAGGCAGGATGACCGACAGCAGGATCCCCACCGCACGACTGGGCGAGAACGGCCCCGAGGTCGGTGTCCAGGGACTCGGCTGCATGGGCATGAGCTTCGCGTACGGCCCCCCGGACGCGAAGGAGTCCCGCGCCACCCTGGAGCGGGCCCTGGAGCTCGGCATCACGCTCTACGACACGGCGGACGCCTACGGCCGGGGGGAGAACGAGAAGTTCTTGTCCCCGTTCTTCAAGGCGCACCGCGACGAGGTCGTGATCGCCACCAAGTTCGCCCTGTCGATCCCGCCGGACGACCCGACCCGCCGGATCATCCGCAACGACCCGCCGTACATCCGCCAGGCCGTCGAGGCGAGCCTGAAGCGCCTGGACGTCGACGTGATCGACCTCTACTACATGCACCGGCGCGACGAGAACGTGCCGATCGAGGAGTCCGTCGGCACCATGGCCGAGCTGGTGCGCGAGGGCAAGGTCAAGCACCTGGGCCTGAGCGAGGTCACGGCGGGCGAGCTGCGCGCGGCGCAGGCCGTCCACCCGATCGCCGCCGTGCAGTCGGAGTGGTCCCTGTTCAGCCGGGACATCGAGGCCCAGGTGGTCCCGGCCGCCGGCGAACTGGGCGTCACCCTCGTCCCGTACTCCCCGCTCGGCCGCGGCTTCCTCACCGGCTCCTTCACCAACGCCGAGAAGGACCTCACCGCCGACGACTTCCGCCGCGGGCAGCCCCGCTTCACGGGCGACAACGCGGCGGCCAACGCGGCCCTGCTGGAACCGATCCGCGCGGTCGCCGCGGCCCACGGCGTCTCGACCGGCCAGGTTGCCCTGGCCTGGGTCCAGCAGCAGTCCGAGATCCACGGCCTCCCGGTCGTCCCGATCCCGGGCACCCGCAAGCCCAGCCGGGTGGAGGAGAACGCGGCGGCGACGCGCATCGAACTCACGAAGGAGGAACTGGAGCTGCTGGAGCCGATAGCCGGCCAGGTGTCAGGAGACCGGTACGCCGACATGCGGTTCTCATCGGCGGGCCGCGAGTAGGTCAGAGCTCCGCCAGCAACTCCGCCTTCTTCACGGAGAACTCCTCGTCGGTGACCAGACCCGCCTGGTGCAGTTCTCCGAGGTGACGGATGCGCTCGGCGATGTCCGCGGGGTCCCGGCGCGGCGTGCTCGCGGCCGGGACCGCTGCCGCCGGCCCCCGCTGCCGTACGGCCGCCAGGACCGCCGCCGCGAAGGGCAACGACTCGTGCACGGGCCCGTATCCGAGCCCGAAGACCACCGCCGCCGGGTCCTGGTCCGCCTGCACCGGCCCCGGCTCCCCGCGCAGCAGCCGCAGATGCCCCTCGAAGACCTCCGGCGACCGCCACTCGACGCCCGTCAGCTCGGAGACCGGGAAGCTCTGGTCCCCGGCCTTCCACTTCGCGGACGACGCGCCCGTCCAGAACCACCGGAAGCCGACGGTACGGCCGTCGAAGCTCGCCTTCCCGTCGTACGCCTTGAACTGCAACGGCACCTCGGGCGCCGCGACCAGGAATCGTTCCGCCTGCTCGTCGTCGTCCTTCAGCAGCGCGCGCAGCTCGTCCGCGTAGTACTCGGCGAGCGTCTCCTTGTCCGCCGGCAGCACCAGCCGGTACGGATCGCACCCTTCCTTCAGCTGCCCCGCCGCCGCCTCCATGAGCGGATCCGCCCCCGGCCGCGGCACGGCGTGCAGGACCACCGTGCCCCGCTTGCCGGGAGCCAGCGTCACCCCGGAGATCGCCTCCAGGGGGATTCGTCGTTCCCCCAGCGCCTGGAAGAGCTTCGGTGTGCGAATCCCCCGTTCGTAGCGGATGAGCACGGAGTCGGACTCGAACTCCCAGGCGGCATGAAATCCGGCCAGTACGTCACCCATGCGGGTCATCGTATGCGGCACGAGCTCCTTCGTCCCTCCTCGCGCAGACCGCAGTTCCTGCAGTCTCTACGCGCGTCCGGCCGTGGCCGTGCCGGACAAACCGGCGCGGCAGGCTTCGTCCTCGTGGGCGCAGGCCACCGAGCGGTATGCGCCAATGCCGATCTCGGCGAAGTTGAACAGGCTCTCCGTTCCGGGCTCGAAGTAACCGGCGTGACCGTCGGCGCCCCGCGCGGACAGCACGCGCGCACCGAACGCGGAGGACACCGGGTCGGCCCCGTGGCCGAGCCCGCCGACCTCCAGGTACGGCACGTCCTGGATCCAGTCGTCGGCGTCCCGCATGGCCCACACATGCGCGGAGGTGTGCAGGTGGGAGGCGTTGGCGACCCGCATCCCGGGGCTGCCGGCCACCGCGATGTCGGCCACCCGGCCGGGCAGCGTGTGCGCGGCGACCCCGCACACGACCGAGCCGTAGCTGTGGCAGAACAGCGAGACGGGGGTGGCGCCGGGCAGCGCCCGCACCAGCGCGTTCAGCCGTACGGCGCCGTCCTCGGCGCGCATCGCGGTGGCCGAGTCGATGCCCAGACCGGCGGGTGCGGTGTAGTCGGCCCAGGCGATCACCGCCGTGCGCGTGGACGGGCTCGCGGCGCGCTCGGCCTGGTAGAGGGCCTTGGCCATGCCGACCGGTGCGGACCAACTGCGCTTGGTGCGCTGGAAGGTGAGCAGGTCGGTGTCGACGCCCGGGACGATCACGGAGACCCGCTCCGCCGTGCGCAGATCGCCGAAGACCTCGGCGATGCGGCCGGAGCCGTCGGGGTCGAAGGCGAGGATGTGGCGGTCCGGGGCGGTCAGCGCCTCGAAGCGCTGCATACGGCGGCCCGCCTCCTGCTGACCGGCCTGCGTGAGCCGGGTGTCGTGCATGCGTTCACGCTCGACGGCACGGGCCTGGAGCAGTGCGAGGCGGTTGGCCTGGTAGCGCAGTCCGACCGGCGCGCCGTTCATGTTGCCGACCGCGAGCGGGTAGCGCTGGGCGAGGCGGACGCGGTCCTGCGAGGTGAGCGTGGCGAAGAACCGGGAGAGCAGGGCGGGGGAGGTGTCCGGGTCGGGCAGCCGGTGTCCGTGGAGGCGGCCGTGCGTCCAGGAGTCGAGGGAGGCCTGGAGCGGGGTGGCCTCCCGCTCGTTGCGCAGCGCGGTCCATCCGGTGGTCGCCAGCATCACGAACACCACGGCCAGCGCGAGCAGTGCGCGCCAGACGTTGAGTTGCGGGGAGGTGTCGAAGGAAGTCACTGAAAGGACACACTAGGAGAACGGGACGGTCTCGGGTTAATCGAGTGACGGGTATCACGTTTTGGTGTAAGGGAGCCACTTGCCCGCCAGGGCCGGTCCCAGCAGTTCGAGGTGGGAGACCGTCAGCTCCCGCATGGCCTCCAGGCTGAAGTCCCCGTCCGTCAGCCACTGGCGCTCCGTCACCCGCATCACCCCGCTGAAGGCGGCCACCGTCACGCGCGGCCGCGGGTCGGTGTCCGCGTCGAGACCCTCGCGCTCGGCGAGCACGCGCGCGAGAGTGTCCTCGGCCTCCACGGAGCGCCGCAGATGAGCGGCGAGCAGGACGGGCGTCGACTCGATCACCCGGTACAGGGCGAGGTACCGCTCCACCGGCACGACCGCGTCGACGACCTCGTGCAGGGTGTCCCAGCCCTCCAGCACGGCCTGGCGCAGCGCCTCCAGCGGGGGCTCGTGCGCGGGGCGCGCGCGGACGGCGTCGACGAAGTGCGCGACGGTCATCTCGTCGAGCGCGAGGGCCGCGTCCTCCTTGCCGGCGAAGTAGCGGAAGAAGGTGCGCTGCGAGACGCCGACGGCGTCGGCGATGTCGTCGACGGTCGTGCCCTCGTAGCCGCGGGTGGTGAACAGTTCGATGGCGACCCGGAGCAGTGCCTCCCGGGTGCGCTGCTTCTTGCGTTCGCGCAGTGTTTCCATTGGTGTCAGTTACCGACTTGTGAAATGGTTTGTCAATTGTCAGTGGCTGTCACTAGCCTCGAACGCATGACTAGTCAGACCACCCTCGACAAGACGGGGCCGGGGGACGGGCCGTCCCCGTCGGATCAGGCGCCCGCCTCCGGGCTGCGGGGCCACCCGTGGCTCACCCTCCTGACCGTGGCGGTCGGCGTCATGATGGTGGCCCTCGACGGCACCATCGTGGCCATCGCCAACCCGGCCATCCAGGCCGACCTCCAGGCGAGCTTCGCGGACGTCCAGTGGATCACCAACGGCTACTTCCTCGCCCTGGCGGTCGCCCTGATCACCGCGGGCAAGCTCGGTGACCGCTTCGGCCACCGTCAGACCTTCCTGATCGGTGTCGTCGGCTTCGCGGCCGCCTCGGGTGCGATCGGGCTGTCCAGCTCCATCGCCGCGGTGGTCACCTTCCGCGTCTTCCAGGGTCTGTTCGGCGCGCTGCTGATGCCGGCCGCGCTCGGTCTGCTGCGGGCCACCTTCCCGGCCGAGAAGCTGAACATGGCGATCGGCATCTGGGGCATGGTCATCGGCGCCTCCACCGCCGGCGGCCCGATCCTCGGCGGTGTCCTCGTCGAGCACGTCAACTGGCAGTCGGTGTTCTTCATCAACGTGCCGGTGGGCGTCCTCGCACTGGTCCTGGGTGTGCTGATCCTGCTCGACCACCGTGCGGAGAACGCCCCGCGCTCCTTCGACGTCCTCGGCATAGCCCTGCTGTCCGCCGCCATGTTCTGCCTGGTGTGGGCGCTCATCAAGGCGCCGACCTGGGGCTGGGGCGACGGGCTGACGTGGACGTTCATCCTCGCCTCGGTGGCGGGCTTCGGGCTGTTCGCCTTCTGGGAGACGAAGGTCAAGGAGCCGCTGATCCCGCTCGCCCTGTTCCGCTCGGTGCCGCTGTCGGCGGGCGTGGTGCTGATGGTCCTGATGGCGATCGCCTTCATGGGCGGCCTGTTCTTCGTGACCTTCTACCTCCAGAACGTGCACGGCATGAGCCCGATCGACGCCGGCCTCCACCTGCTTCCCCTCACCGGCATGATGATCGTCGGCTCCCCGCTCGCGGGTGTGCTGATCACCAAGCTCGGCCCGCGCATCCCGCTGGCCGGCGGTATGGCGTCCGTCGCGATCGCCATGTTCGGGATGTCCACGCTGGAGACGGACACCGGCAGCGCGGTCATGTCGCTGTGGTTCGCGCTGCTCGGCCTCGGCCTCGCGCCGGTGATGGTCGGCGCCACCGAGGTCATCGTCGGCAACGCGCCCATGGAGCTGTCCGGTGTGGCCGGCGGACTCCAGCAGGCCGCGATGCAGATCGGCGGCAGCCTCGGTACGGCCGTGCTGGGCGCCGTGATGGCCTCCAAGGTGGACGGCGACCTCGCGGGCAACTGGAAGGACGCGGGGCTGCCCGCGCTCACGCCGGCGCAGCTGGACCAGGCGTCGGAGGCGGTGCAGGTGGGTGTGGCGCCGGTGGCCAAGGGCACCCCGCCGGAGGTCGTCGCGAAGATCACCGATGTCGCCCACGACACCTTCATCTCCGGGATGAGCCTGGCGTCGCTGGTGGCCGCCGGGGTCGCCGCGTTCGCCGTGCTGGTGGCGCTGCTGACCAAGCGGGGCGAGAACGCGGAGGCGGGCGCGGGCGTGGGGCACATCTGAGGAAAGCCGCAGGTCACGACTGACGGGATGTCAGCGTTCTTCCCCTATCAGGGTGAAGGGGCTAAAGATTTCTCGCACCCGGTACGCGCCGCAGGTCACAGTAAGTCAAGCCCTCCGCACGGCACGCTGTGTGTGACTGGGGAGGGCGGACGGCGCTGCGGCGCGCTGCCGGAGGGGGGCGGCGCGCCGCAAGGCCGGAGGATTATCGGCCGGAACGGGGGTACTCGCATCGTTGAACCCGAGACGAACCCAACCAACCAAGGGTGTCAGGGAGTTGATGATGGCGGGCTTGGGACACGGAACGCGCAAGTACCCCCGATCACGTGGCCGGACATGGTCACGGAGCGGGCCGGATCGCGCGACGCTCGGAATCATCGGAGTCATCTGCGCAGTCGCCGGATTCTTCGTGCTGGGGATCATCCTCGGCCCGGTGGCGATGGTCTGCGGTTGGCTCGCCATGGGCCGTACCTGGTCGGGCGGCGGCAATCGTGCCTGGCCGGCCCTGGTCGCCTTCGTACTGGGCGCCATCGACACGCTCCTGGCGATCATCTGGCTCGTCGGAGCGGCCACCCCGGGCAGCGGGTTGTTCTGACCCGGGGCGCGTGAGGGAAGGGCCCCCGGTGGGACGACCGGGGGCCCGTCCGCGTCCGGAGCCGGGACCCCTCAACCCCCGACGGATGCCTTGCGCAGGGCCGCCACCTCTGCCCGTAGGGCCCGTACTTCCTCTGTCAGGGCCAGGATCGCCTCCGTCTGCTGGCGTTCCTCCACGTCGTCCTTCTCGAAGCGTTCGATGAACCAGGCGGCGATGTTCGCGGTCACGACACCCAGCAGGGCGATGCCGGACAGCATCAGACCCACCGCGATCACCCGGCCCAGGCCGGTCGTCGGGGCGTGGTCGCCGTAGCCGACTGTCGTCATCGTCGTGAAGGACCACCACACCGCGTCACCCAGTGTCCGGATGTTCCCGTCCGGGGAGTCCCGTTCCACCGACAGCACCGCCAGCGAGCCGAACATCAGCAGCCCGACGACCGCCCCGCCCACGTACGTCGTCACCCTGATCTGCGAGGCCATCCGCGCCCGCCGCCCCACCAGCAGGAGCGTGGAGACCAGCCGCAGCAGCCGCAGGGGCTGTATGAGGGGGAGCACCACGGCGCACAGGTCCATCCAGTGCTGCCGTACGAACCCCCGGCGGTCCCGCGACAGCGACAACCGCATCAGGTAGTCGACCGCGAAGACCCCCCACACCACCCACTCGACCACCGTGCACGCCGCAGTCAGCGAATGCCCCGCCGAGGTGTCCACGATCGGCACGGCATAGGCCACGGCGAACAGCACCGCGAGCGCCAGAAGGGGCCGCTGGGTGTGCTGTTCCCAACGGCCCTGCGCCGACAGTTCTTCCATGCCCGCATCGTAGAGAAACGATGGAGGGCGGCAGGGCCGTAGGCCCACCGCCCTCCAGGGGCGCGGGGAACTGCGCGACCAGCCCCCACGCACCCGCAGCCGAACGACTACGCATCGCCTCCAGCCGCACCGGGGTCGGCCGCCGACACATCCAGCAACTGGTACCGGTCGATCGCCTGCTTCAGCACCGACCGGTCCACCTTCCCCTCCCGCGCCAGCTCCGTCAGCACGCCCACCACGATCGACTGCGCGTCGATGTGGAAGAACCGCCGCGCCGCCCCCCGGGTGTCCGCGAAGCCGAACCCGTCCGCGCCCAGCGACTGGTACGTCCCCGGCACCCACCGCGCGATCTGGTCCGGAACCGACCGCATCCAGTCGGACACGGCCACGAACGGACCCTGCGCCCCGGCCAGCTTGCGCGTCACGTACGGCACCCGCTGCTCCTCCTCCGGGTGCAGCAGGTTGTGCTCCTCGCAGGCCACCGCCTCGCGCCGCAGCTCGTTCCAGGAGGTCGCCGACCAGACGTCCGCCTTGACGTTCCACTCCTCGGCGAGGATCTTCTGCGCCTCGACCGCCCACGGCACCGCCACACCGGACGCGAGGATCTGCGCCGGGATCGACCCCGACACCCCCTCGCTGAAGCGGTAGACGCCCTTGAGGATGCCCTCGACGTCCACGTTCTCCGGCTCGGCCGGGTGCTGGATGGGCTCGTTGTAGACGGTCAGGTAGTAGAAGACGTCCTCGCTGTCGGGGCCGTACATCCGCCGCAGACCGTCCTGCACGATGTGCGCGATCTCGAACCCGAACGCCGGGTCGTACGCCACACACCCCGGGTTGGTCGAGGCAAGCAGCTGCGAGTGGCCGTCCGCGTGCTGGAGCCCCTCACCGGTCAGCGTCGTACGGCCCGCGGTCGCACCCAGCACGAAACCGCGCGCCAGCTGGTCGGCCATCTGCCAGAACTGGTCACCGGTGCGCTGGAAACCGAACATCGAGTAGAAGACGTAGACCGGGATCAGCGGCTCGCCGTGCGTCGCGTACGCCGAACCCGCCGCGATCAGCGAGGCCGTGCAGCCCGCCTCCGAGATGCCGTCGTGCAGCATCTGACCCGTCGGCGACTCCTTGTACGCCAGCAGCAGCTCCCGGTCGACCGACTCGTACTGCTGCCCGAGCGGGTTGTAGATCTTCGCGCTCGGGAAGAACGAGTCCATGCCGAAGGTGCGGTACTCGTCCGGCGCGATCAGTACGAAGCGACGCCCGATCTCCTTGTCCCGCATGAGGTCCTTGAGCAGGCGGACGAAAGCCATCGTCGTGGCGATCGACTGGTGCCCGGAGCCCTTCTTCACGGTCGCGTACGGCTTGTCGTCCGGCAGCGCGAGCGGCTTGGCGCGCACCACGCGCGTGGGGACGTAACCGCCGAGGCCCTGCCGGCGGTCGTGCATGTACTGGATCTCCTCCGAGTCCCGGCCCGGGTGGTAGTAGGGCGGCGCGCCCGACTCCAGCTCCTTGTCGGAGATCGGCAGGTGCAGCCGGTCGCGGAAGCCCTTGAGGTCGTCGACCGTCAGCTTCTTCATCTGGTGCGTGGCGTTGCGGCCCTCGAAGTTGGGGCCCAGCGTCCAGCCCTTGACGGTCTTGGCGAGGATGACCGTCGGCTGGCCGGTGTGCTCCACGGCCGCCTTGAAGGCCGCGTAGATCTTCCGGTGGTCGTGACCGCCGCGGCCCAGGTGCAGGATCTGGTCGTCGGTCATGCCCTCGACCATCGCGCGCAGCCGCTGGTCGTCACCGAAGAAGTGCTCGCGGATGTACGCCCCGGACTCGGTGGCGTAGGTCTGGAACTGGCCGTCCGGAGTGGTGTTCATCCGGTTGACCAGGATGCCGTCGCGGTCCTGCGCGAGCAGCGGGTCCCAGGTGCGGTCCCAGATCAGCTTGATGACGTTCCAGCCGGCGCCGCGGAAGACCGACTCCAGCTCCTGGATGACCTTGCCGTTGCCGCGCACCGGGCCGTCGAGGCGCTGGAGGTTGCAGTTGACGACGAAGGTCAGGTTGTCCAGGCCCTCGCGGGCGGCGATGGTCAGCTGGCCGAGCGACTCCGGCTCGTCCATCTCGCCGTCGCCGAGGAACGCCCACACATGGGACTTGCTCGTGTCGGCGATCCCGCGCGCGTGCATGTAGCGGTTCATCCGGGCCTGGTAGATCGCACCGATCGGGCCGAGGCCCATCGACACGGTCGGGAACTCCCAGAAGTCCGGCATGAGGCGCGGGTGCGGGTACGAGGACAGGCCGTACGGCGCCTTCGACTTCTCCTGGCGGAACGCGTCGAGGTTGGCCTCGCTGAGCCGGTCCAGCAGGAACGCGCGCGCGTAGATGCCCGGGGAGGCGTGACCCTGGAAGAAGACCTGGTCGCCGCCGTCGCCCTCGTCCTTGCCGCGGAAGAAGTGGTTGAAGCCGACGTCGTAGAGGGAGGCGGAGGAGGCGAAGGTGGCGATGTGGCCGCCGACGCCGATCCCGGGACGCTGGGCGCGCGAGACCATGACGGCCGCGTTCCACCGGGTGGCGTTCAGGATCTTGCGCTCGATCTCCTCGTTGCCCGGGAAGAACGGCTCGGCTCCGGTCGGGATGGTGTTCACGTAATCCGTGCTGCGCATCTCGGGCACGGCCACGCGCTTCTCGCGGGCCCGCTCGATGAGCCGCAGCATCAGATAGCGGGCCCGCTGCCGGCCGCGCTCGTCCACGGCGGCGTCGAGGGAGTCGAGCCACTCCTGGGTTTCCTCGGGATCGAAGTCAGGAACCTGACTCGGAAGGCCGCCAATGATGATCGGGTTGCGATCGGATCCGGAAGCCACGCTGTTCCTTACCTGTCAGAGGGCCGTATTTCTGTGTGTCTGCACCGCTCCCCATCGTGTACCTCGGGGGGCCAAACGTCATCTCTACTCCGGGGTAACCCGAGGTCCTGTACCCGGGTATGGTTCCCAAACACGCAAAGAGGGCAGAAAGGTGTGGCATGCGTCACGAGGTGGCCGCGATGATGTGCCTGTAGTTGCGGTGACACGTCCGGAACGTCACCGTTTCGGCGGTCGGAAACGCCGGGTACTTGCGCGATCCGCCCCGCCCGTGTGGACTACGGCCATTGCCTCGCGCACGCGCGTGGCTGAGACATACCCAAAGACAAGATCAGGAGGCACCCCGTGAGCGCGACCGCGGACCACGCGGAGACGAGCCCTGCCGTGAGGCTGGGGTTCCAGCCCGAGCAGGTGGTCCAGGAGATCGGCTACGACGACGACGTAGACCAGGAACTCCGCGAGGCCATCGAGCAAGTCATCGGCAGCGACCTGGTGGACGAGGACTACGACGACGTCGCCGATGCCGTGGTGCTCTGGTTCCGTGACGAGGACGGCGACCTGACCGATGTACTGGTGGACGCCACCACGTACATCGAGGAGGGCGGCTCGATCCTGCTGCTGACGCCGAAGACCGGCCGGGACGGCTACGTGGAGCCGAGCGACATCTCCGAAGCCGCGACGACGGCAGGCCTGTCCGCCTCCAAGAGCGTCAGCGTGGGCAAGGACTGGAGCGGCAGCCGGCTGGTGACGCCCAAGGCGGCCAAGTCCAAGAAGTAACCCCGTGGGACCGGACGGGCCGGTATGACCGGCCCGTCCGCTTCCGTGCGGTGATCGCTGCGTAGGGTGGCCGAGTCACTCGAACAGCCCCTCCGAAGGGACATCCTCGCGATGGCGATCCAGGTAGGCGAAAAGGCCCCCGACTTCGAGCTCAAGGACAACCACGGCCGGACCGTGAAGCTGTCCGACTTCCGCGGCGACAAGAACGTCGTGCTGCTCTTCTACCCCTTCGCCTTCACCGGTGTGTGCACCGGTGAGCTGTGCGAGCTGCGTGACAACCTTCCGCAGTTCACCGACCGCGACACCCAGCTGCTCGCCGTCTCCAACGACTCCATCCACACCCTGCGTGTCTTCGCCGAGCAGGAGGGCCTGGAGTACCCGCTGCTCAGCGACTTCTGGCCGCACGGCGAGGTCTCCCGCGCCTACGGCGTCTTCGCCGAGGACAAGGGCTGCGCGGTGCGCGGCACCTTCGTCATCGACAAGGAGGGCGTGGTCCGCTGGACCGTCGTCAACGCCCTGCCGGACGCTCGCGACCTCAACGAGTACGTCAAGGCGCTCGACACCCTGTGATTGTTCGCCTCCAGGGACTGCGTGGGGCGGGAACCCGTCACTAGGATCGAATCGTTGATCCGGCAGCATCACAACCAGCAAACCTATGGAGGACTCGTGGGAGTCAGCCTCAGCAAGGGCGGCAACGTATCGCTGACCAAGGAGGCCCCGGGCCTGACCGCGGTCATCGTCGGTCTGGGGTGGGACGTCCGCACCACGACCGGCACCGACTTCGACCTGGACGCCAGCGCGCTGCTGCTGAACGCGGCGGGCAAGGTCGCCAGCGACGCCAACTTCGTCTTCTTCAACAACCTCAAGAGCGCGGACGGCTCGGTCGAGCACACCGGCGACAACCTCACCGGTGAGGGCGAGGGCGACGACGAGCAGATCAAGGTCAACCTCGCCGGTGTCCCGGCCGACGTCGACAAGATCGTCTTCCCGGTCTCGATCTACGACGCCGAGAACCGCCAGCAGTCCTTCGGCCAGGTGCGCAACGCGTTCATCCGCGTCGTCAACCAGGCCGGCGGCGCCGAGATCGCCCGCTACGACCTCTCCGAGGACGCGTCCACGGAGACCGCCATGGTCTTCGGGGAGCTGTACCGCAACGGCGCGGAGTGGAAGTTCCGCGCCATCGGCCAGGGCTACGCCTCGGGCCTGCGCGGTATCGCCCAGGACTTCGGCGTCAACGTCTAGGACCACCCCTGGTGGTCACATCCAGGACCACCCCTGGTGTCCGCGTCCGGCGCCGCACGG
>NZ_JBHUXV010000036.1:0-81106 GCF_042669125.1 Streptomyces sp. NPDC057253
GCCGGCCTCCCCCCTCCATCCAGAGGTGCGACAAGAATTCCTCGGTGGCGCGGTTTCCTGGGTCCACAGAGCGGACTACGGTCGAGGCATCATGGTCGAGGGCCGCACGGAAGAGCTGGAGCGGCCGCAACGGGGAGGCAGCGGGTGAGCGACGGACGGACGCGGGCGGAGGGCGAACCGGACCAGCAGTCCGGCGGGGTGCGCAGTGTGCGGCGGGCCTTCGACATCCTCACCCTGCTCACCGAGGACCGGCCCGTGGTCACCCTGCGGGAGATCACCGAGGCGACCGGGCTCGCCAAGACGACCGCGCTGCGCCTAGTGCAGACCCTGGAGGAGTCCGGGCTGCTCGGCGCGCACCCCTCCGGTTACACCGCGGGGCCGGCGCTGTGGCGCTGGGCCTATCTGGCGCGTGGCCAGTGGGAGGTGCCGCAGGAGACCCGCAAGGTCATGCGGGACCTCGCGGACCGGCTCGGCGAGACCGTCAACCTGTTCGTGGCCCGGGGCGTGCACCGGATCTGCGTGGCCCACGAGGAGAGCCCGCACCCGCTGCGCCATGTCGTCGACGTGGGTGACGAGCAGCCCCTGTGGGCCGGAGCCTCCTCGAAGATCCTGCTGCGGGACGCCTCGGAGGCGTTCCTGCGCCGGGTCGCGGCCGCCTCGCCGCAGGGCGAGGAGCAGGCCGCGCGCCTGAGGACCTGGGCCGCGGAGGCCGCCGAGCGCGGGTACGCCGTCAGCAGCAGCGAGTTCGACGAGGGGCTCACGGCCGTGGCGGTCCCGGTGACCGGCCGTACCGGCAAGGTCGTCGCCTCGCTCTCCCTGAGCGGGCCCACCCACCGCTTCCCGTACGAGGCCGTGGAGCGCTTCGCCACCGAGCTCGCCGAGGGGGCCCGCCTCATCTCCGACCAGGGCTTCAGCCATCCCCTGAGCAGCGAGGTCTGACACGCGGGGGCCGCTCCGCCATGGTCGCCGAGGGGCCCTCTCCACCACGGCCAACCCGGCGTCCCTCCGCCATGGTCAACGCGGGGCCCGCTCCGCCACGGCCAACCCGGCGCCTCTCCGCCATGGTCAACGCAGGGCCCTCTCCACCACGGCCAACCCGGCGTACCTCCGCCATGGTCAACGCAGGGCCCCCTCCCCCGCCGTCAGGCCTTCTCGTCGAAGCTTGCGAAGTACGCGGCGGCCATGTCCTCGTCGGCGTGCCCCTGGGCGGCGGCGCGCTCGAAGCGTTCGGCGCTCGCGGCGGCCACGTCCAGGCGCACCCCGCCGCGCTCACCGGCCTCGACGATCAGTCGGGCGTCCTTGGCCGCGGTGGAGACCGCGAACTGGGCCGGTGACAGCCGGCCGTCGAGGATCAGCGCCGACTTCGCGCGCAGGTAGCCCATGTCGAGCGGTCCGCCGTCGATGGCGTCGAAGAAGTCCTGCGGGTCGACGCCGAGGGCCTTCGCCAGGGCGAGCACCTCCCCCGCCGCGTTGGTCACCGAGAGCACCCAGCTGTTGGCGACCAGCTTGAGCCGGGTCGCGCTGCCCTCGGCGCCGTCCTCGCCGGTCCACACCGTGCGCGCGCCGACCGCGTCGAACACCGGCGTCACCGTGTCCCGGCCGTCGACCGGTCCGGCCGCGAGGACCAGCAGCTGACCGGCCTCGGCGGGCTGGCGGGTGCCCAGCACGGGGGCGTCGAAGAAGACCAGTTCCCGCTCGCGGGCGAAGGCGGCGAGATCGGAGATCGCCTCGACGCCGGCGGTGGTGGACTGCACCCACGCGGTGCCCGGGCGCAGGCCCTCGGCGGCCTGGCGCATCACGTCCAGGGCCGCGGGGCCGTCGTACAGGATGGTCAGGACGACATCGGCGCCCCGGACCGCCTCGGCGGGGCTGTCGGCGATCCCGATGCCGTCCTCGGCCAGCGGCCGCGCCTTGTCGGGGCTGCGGTTCCAGGCGCGGACGGTGTGTCCGGCGCGGGCGAGGTTGCGGGCCATGGCGGCGCCCATGATGCCGGTGCCCAGGACGCTCACGGTGAGTGTGTCGGTCATGACGTCAACTCTCTGCGGGGAGACGGTGGTGCTGTCCGGTGTCGAGCTTGCCGGAAGCGGCGCGGGACGGCACAACGCGGGGGCGGACCGGTGCGGCGTCACTGCGCCGGAGGGAGGGGCTCGACCGTGACGAATCCCTGGGTGTCCGCGGCCGGGAGCGGCGCGTCCGGGCCGTAGAGGAAGCCCGAGAGGGCCGGGGTGGCGCGGTAGGCGAAGACGGATCCCGGGACGCCGAGGATGGCCGGGGTGTCGAGGAGGAAGGGGAGTTCGCTGTCCAAGTACTCGGCGCCGGCGGTCAGTTGGTCCGAGGTCGGCGACCAGTCGGCCGGCATCGTGGTGCGCAGGATGCCGGTGACCATGCGGGTGCAGGTGGCGTGGAAGGCGGGCTGTTCCCGGTGGGCGCGGGCGATGCGCGCGCGGGCGGCGCGGTACGCGGGGGTGTCGTGGAAGTCGCTGAACTGCGCGACACGGAGGCGGTCCGGGTCGAGCCGTGCGGTGGCCACGGCTCGGGAGACGCGGTTGGCCGTCTGGCGTACGTCGCGGTGGGCGCGGGCCCGGGCGTGCCGGGAGTCGTAGCCGCGGCCGAGGTAGGTGCAGGCCACCGTGTCGGTGTCGGGGTGGGCGAGCTCGATCCGGGTGAAGCGGGCGGCGGCCCAGCGCAGCAGCGCGACGAGCCGGTCCTCGGAGAACCAGCCGTTGCCGGGGCTGATCCCGAGGAAGACGTGGTGGCCGGCCTCGACGAGGCCCGCGCAGCGCTCGGAGAACGGGGTGGCCACGAAGCCGTCCCCCGTACGGGGCACGACCGCGGGCGTCCGCGACGTCGGCATGGCCCAGTCGTACATCGTCACGTCCCCCGTGCTCGGTGCTGCCGTGCTGGTCGCCTTCGAGGGTAGGAGAGCCGGCGGACGCACCGGAGCGATCAGCGGGGGAACTCCCGCGGATGGGCGAACCGTGTGTGACGGACGCCTCACCGCCTCCCGGCCCCGCAGGCTCGCATCGCCCCTCCCCCCGGGCGGATCGTGGGCGGCATGAACGATCACCGCACGACATCCGTCCACGAGGAGGCCGGTGAGGTCCGGCGTTTCTGGGGGCGCCTCGGCCTTCCGGGGCTGATCGACGTCCACACCCACTTCATGCCCGAACGGGTCCTGCACAAGGTCTGGGACTACTTCGACTCGGTCGGGCCGCTGACCGGCGGGCTGGAGTGGCCGATCACCTACCGGAAGGAGGAGGCCGAACGGACGGCCGTCCTGCGGGAGTTCGGGGTGCGCGCCTTCACCGCGATGCTCTACCCCCACAAGCCCGGTATGGCCCGCTGGCTGAACGGCTGGGCGGCGGACTTCGCCCGTCGCACCCCCGACTGCCTGCACACCGCCACCCTGTTCCCCGACCCGGACGTCGAGGATTACGTCCGCGAGGCCGTCGAGGCGGGTGCGCGGGTCTTCAAGGCCCATGTCCAGGTGGGTGCCTACGACCCGGCCGACGAACGGCTCGACCGAGCGTGGGGGGTGCTGGCCGAGGCCGGGGTCCCGGTGGTGATCCACTGCGGTTCGGGGCCCGCGCCCGGCAAGCACACCGGGCCCGAGTCGATCGCGCGGGTCCTGGCCCGGCACCCGAGGCTGCGGCTGATCGTCGCGCACATGGGGATGCCGGAGTACGAGGAGTTCCTGGACCTCGCGGAGCGGTACGAGGAGGTGCGGCTGGACACGACGATGGCCTTCACCGACTTCACCGAGTCGTTCATGCCGTTCCCGCGCGAGGCGCTCCCCCGGCTGGCCGCGACCGGCGACCGCGTCCTGCTGGGCTCCGACTTCCCCAACATCCCCTACGCCTATCTGCACCAGCTCGAGGCCCTGGAGCGGCTGGGCCTCGGCGAGCAGTGGCTGCGCGCGGTCTGCCACGACAACGCGGCCGACCTGTTCGGGTTGTGACACCGCCCCTGGACGGCGGTCAGACGAGCGGCTTCTCCAGGACCGCCTTGCGGTGGCTGAAGGTCTCGATGGAGTACCGGCCGTGGTAGTTGCCCATGCCGCTCTCGCCGACCCCGCCGAACGGCAGGTCGGAGACGGTGAGATGGGCCAGCGGCAGACCGTACCCGAGGCCGCCGGAGGAGGTCTCGGCGGCGATGCGGCTGCGGGTGGTGTCGGAGTCGGTGAAGACGTACAGCGCGAGGGGCTTGTCCCGGTCGTTGATGAACTCGATCGCCGCGTCGAGGCCGGGCACGGTGACGATCGGCAGGATCGGGCCGAAGATCTCCTCCCGCATGACCGGCGCCGCGGGGTCGACGTCGGCGAGGACGGTGGGCGCGAGGTACTTGGTGGCCCGGTCGCTGTCGCCGCCCACGACCGTGCGGCCGGAGCCGAGCAGTCCGGTGAGCCGGTCGAAGTGCCGTTCGTTGATGATGCGGCCGTACTCGCCGGAGGCGGCCGGGTCGGCGCCGTAGAGCGTCTCGACGGCCTTGACGAGGAGCGGCTCCAGGGCGGCGGCGGTGTCCGGGTCGGTCAGGACGTAGTCGGGGGCGACGCAGGTCTGCCCGGCGTTGAGGAACTTGCCCCGGACCAGTCGGTCGGCGACCACGGCGAGGTCGGCGTCGCGGTCGACGAACGCCGGTGACTTGCCGCCCAGTTCGAGGGTGACCGGCGTGAGGTGCTCGGCGGCGGCGCGCAGCACGATCCGGCCGACCGTGCCGTTGCCGGTGTAGAAGATGTGGTCGAAGCGCTCGGCGAGCAGGGCCGTGGTCTCGGGGACGCCGCCCTCGACGACGGCCACCGCGTCGGTGTCCAGGTAGGCGGGCAGCAGCCGGGCGAGCGCCGCGGAGGTGGCCGGGGCCAGCTCGCTCGGCTTGGCGACCACCGCGTTGCCCGCGGCGAGGGCGCCGACCACCGGGGCGAGCAGCAGCTGGGCCGGGTAGTTCCAGGGGGCGATGACGAGGACGACGCCGAGCGGGTCGTACTGGGTCCACGCGGTGGCGTCGGCGCCCAGGTGTGCCGGGACCGGCGCGGACTCGGGGCGCAGCCAGTCGGTGAGGTGGTCCAGGGTGTGGTCGATCTCGCGGATCGTGAAGTCGATCTCGGTGCGGAAGGCCTCGGTGGAGCTCTTGCCCAGGTCGGCGTGGAGGGCGGCGGCCAGCTCCGTGCCCTGGTCCGTGAGCAGCTCGCGCAGGCGGCGCAGCTGGGTCGTGCGCCACTCGACGGGCTTGGTGCGGCCGCTGCGGAAGGTGGCGCGCAGTCGGGCGACGACGTCGGCGGGCTGCTCGGGGGCGGGGTGGTTCACGGATGCCTCGCTGGGGTTGCGCGGGCCTTGCGGCCGGGTCTCGACAGTCAGATGTATATTGCAACCTTTTCGCGGTCAGGGGAAATTCCGCGCCCTAGGCACTACTTTCCGTGACGGGGCGTGAGCGATCGACGCCGACCCTCCAGGTAGGCGCGTTCCGCGGGGTTCTCGGTGAGTTCGGCGGCCCGCGCGTAGGCGTCCGCGGCCTCCGCCTCGCGGCCCAGGCGGCGCAGCAGGTCGGCCCGGACGGCGTGCCAAACGTGGTAGCCGTCCAGGTCCAGCGCGTCCACCAGGGCGAGGGCGGGCGCCGGTCCGTCCGTCTCGGCCACGGCGACCGCGCGGTTCAGGGCCACGACCGGGCTGGGAGCCACCGTCATGAGCTGGTCGTACAGCCGGCGGACCTGGTCCCAGTCGGTGGGCGCGTCGCTGTGCACGGCCTGGACGGCGGCCTGGATCTGGTACGGCCCGGGCCGGTTCCGGCGCAGACATCGCCGTACGAGCGACTGACCCTCCGCGATGAGCTCCCGGTCCCAGCGCGCACGGTCCTGCTCGGACAGGGGGACGAGGGCGCCGGTGTCGTCGGTGCGGGCCGCTCGGCGGGACTCGATGAGCAGCATCAGCGCGAGCAGGCCGGTGGCCTCGGGTTCGTCCGGCATCAGCTCGGTCAGCAGCCGGCCCAGGCGTACGGCCTCGTCGCACAGCTCGGGGGTGCCGCCGTAGCCCTCGTTGAAGATCAGGTAGACGACGGCGAGGACTCCGTCCAGACGGTCCGGGAGGTCGGCGTCCCGGGGGACGCGGTAGGGGATGCGGGCGTCGCGGATCTTGGCCTTGGCGCGGACGAGGCGCTGGGCCATGGTCGGCTCGGGAACCAGGAAGGCGCGGGCGATCTGCGCGGTGGTGAGGCCGCCGAGCAGCCGGAGGGTGAGGGCGACCCGGGCCTGGGGGGCGAGCGCGGGGTGGCAGCAGGTGAAGAGGAGGCGGAGCCGTTCGTCGCGCACGGGGCCCTCCTCGGGCGGTGCCTCGGGGGCGTGCAGCAGGGCGGCCTCGGTGTGCCGGGCCTCGCGGGTGGACTCGCGGCGCAGCCGGTCGACGGCACGGTTGCGGGCGGTGGTGATGATCCAGCCGGCCGGGCTGGGCGGCACGCCCGTCTCCGGCCAGCGCCGGACGGCCGTGGTGAAGGCGTCCTGGACCGCTTCCTCGGCGAGGTCGATGTCGCCGAGGAAGCGGACGAGGACGGCTACCGCGCGGCCGTACTCCGCGCGGAAGACTCCCTCGATGTCGAGGGTCATCAGTCCTCGGACTCGTGCTGGAAGGGGCGTACCTCGATGGGCAGGGTGGTGGCCAGGGCCGCCTTGCGCCCCCACTCCAGGGCCGCGTCCAGCTCCGGCGCCTTCACGATGCACAGGCCGCCGAGCTGTTCCTTGCCCTCGGCGTACGGTCCGTCGGTGATCAGGACGTCGCCGTCGCGGGGGCGCACCACGGTCGAGGCGTCGGGGCCGTGCAGACCGCCGGCGAAGACCCAGGCCCCGGCCTCGCGCAGCTCCTGGTGGAAGACGTCGAGCCGTTTGCCGATCTCGGCCATCACCTCGGGCGGGGGCAGCTCGTCCCAGCCGGGCTGCATGACGTTGAGCAGGTAGTACCCCATGGCGTTCTCCTCCTGTGAGCTTGTCTCACCTCCTACACGAACGCCACACCCCTGGATCGACACCCCGCGCGACAGGATCGGGAGAATCTTCTCCATGACCTCCGCACCGCACCCGCTCCTGGCCACCGCCCGCGCCCTCGCCGACGACCTCCTCGCCCCGCGGGCGGCGCGGGTCGACCAGGAGGGTGTGCCCGTGAGCCACATCGAGGCGATCCGGCGGTCGGGGCTGCTCGGGGTGAGCGCGCCGGTCGAGTACGGCGGTGCCGGTGCCCCCGACGCGGTGGCGCGGGAGGTCCAGGAGATCCTCGCCGGGGCGTGCTGCTCGACCTGGTTCGTGCAGACCCAGCACCACACACCGGTGCGGATGCTCGCGAAGGCGGACCTGCCGGTGCGGGAGCGGCTGCTGCGCCCGCTGGCCACCGGCGAGCTGCTGGCCGGGATCGCCTTCGCGCACGTCCGTGCCTTTCCGCGGGTGCCGGTGCGGGCGACGGCCGAGCGGGACGGCTGGCGGTTCGACGGCACGGTGCCCTGGTACACCGGCTGGGGCCTGAACGACGTGATGCTGCTGGCCGGGGTGAGCGAGGCGGACGAGGTGGTGTTCGCGTTCACCGAGGCGCGCGAGCAGCCGGGGCTCAGGGCGTCGGAGCCGATGCGGCTGGCGGCGCTCGGCGCGTCCCGCACGGTGTCCCTGGCCCTTGACGGTCTGTGGCTGCCCGACGAGTCGGTGGTGCTGCGCACCCCGCAGGAGAAGTTCGCGCTGATCGACCTGCCCCGCAACACCAACGCCTCCCCCGCCGTCTTCGGGGTGGCGTACGCGGCGCTGGACGTACTGGAGGACGCGGGCGAGCCGGAGACCGCGGGTGCCCTGCGCGGGCGCCTCGCCGAGGTGCGCCGGCAGGTGTACGAGCTGGCCGGGCATCCCGTCCCGCACGAGCGCATCGCGGAACGGCTGGCGCTCAAGACGCGGTCGTACGACCTGATGCGCGCGGCCACGACCGCGGCGGTCGTGGCCGGGGGCGGCCGGGCCACGGCCCTCGACGGCACGGCCCAACGGCTGTTCCGCGAGGGGATGTTCCTGCTGGTGCAGGGGCAGACGGCCGAGGTGCGGCGAGCACATCTGGAGGCACTGGCGAGGAGTTAGTGCCAGTCCGGCGGCAGTGCGGTCGTCCGAGGCGCGGCGAGCGCATCTGGACGCCCTCGCGCGAAGAGCTAGTGCCTGTGCGGCCGGAGTGAGGGCGTCTCAGCTCGCGAACGGCACCTGTGCCGAGGGTGCCTCCTGCTTGCCGGACGGGTGGTGCCACAGCCCCTGCGCGGCCAGCCGCGGCAGGACTCCCTCGCCGAACCAGTACGCCTCCTCCAGATGCGGGTAGCCGGAGAGCACGAACTCGTCGATGCCGAGGGCGTGGTACTCCTTGATCCGCTCGGCGACCTCGTCGTGGCTGCCGACCAGCGCGGTGCCCGCGCCGCCGCGCACCAGGCCGATGCCGGCCCACAGGTTGGGGTGGATCTCCAGCCCGTTCCGGTCGCCGCCGCCGTGCAGGGCGAGCATCCGCTGCTGCCCCTCGGACTCACTGCGGGCGAGCCCGGCCTGCACCGACCTGACGGTCTCGGGGTCGAAGCCCGCGAGGAGCCGGTTCGCTTCCGCCCAGGCCTGCTCGGAGGTGTCGCGGGTGATGACGTGCAGCCGGATCCCGAAGCGCAGGGTGCGGCCCTCCTTCGCCGCGAGCCCCCGGATCCAGGCGATCTTCTCGGCGACCTGCGCGGGCGGCTCGCCCCAGGTGAGGTAGACGTCGACGTACTTCGCGGCGACCTCCCCCGCGATCGGCGAGGACCCGCCGAAGTACACCTCGGGCACCGGGTCGGGCACCCTGGCCAGCTTGGCGTCCTCGACCCGCAGGTGCTCGCCGTTCAGGTCGACGGTCTTGCCCTCCCACAACCCCCGTACCACTTCCAGGAATTCTCCGGTACGGCGATAGCGGGCGTCCTTGTCGAGGAAGTCCCCGTAGGCCCGCTGCTCGTGGCTCTCGCCGCCGGTGACCACGTTGAGCAGGAGCCGGCCGCCGGACTGGCGCTGGAAGGTGGACGCCATCTGGGCGGCGAGCGTCGGCGAGACGAAGCCGGGCCGGAAGGCGACCAGGAACTTCAGCCGTTCGGTGTTCTGGCTGACCATGGCGGTGGTCAGCCACGCGTCCTCGCACCAGGCGCCCGTGGGGGTGAGTGCGCCCACGAACCCCAGGTCCTCGGCCGCGCGGCCGATCTGGCTCAGGTAGGCGACCGTCGGCGGCCGGTCCCGTCCGGAGACGGTGGCGGGCGTGCCGTGTCCGCCGCCCACGACATGGCGGCTGTCGCCGTTGGTGGGCAGGAACCAGTGGAAGGTGAGGGACACGTGGGGGTCTCCGATCTGGAAGGTGCCGCTAGAGCAGCCCGTGGCGGGGCGGCCGGGTGCCGTTGAGCACGTGACGGCCGATGTGCTGGATCTTCCAGCGGGTCGGGTCGTGCAGGGTGTGGGTCCGGGCGTCACGCCAATGCCGGTCCAGGTTCAGGGACTTGAGGGCCGCGCGCGTGCCGGAGACCTCGAAGAGGGCGCTCGCCACCTCCACCGCCGCCCGGGCCGCCGACACCTTGGCCGCCGCGACCGCGAGGGACGCCTCCGCCGCCGAGTCGTCGGTCAGGTCGGCCTGCGCACGGTCGACCGCGCGGGCGGCCTCCCGCAGCAACGCCTCCGACGCCCTTACCTGGAGGGCCAGTTCACCGAAGCGCTGGATCAGCAGGGGATCCTCGGCGGCCGTCTCGACCCCGCTCTCGAACCACGGGCGGCTCTTCGTCCGGACGAACTCGGCGGCCTCCGTCAGCGCTGCCCCGGCGATCCCGGCGTCGATGGCGGCATGCAGCAACTGGGCCACCGCTCCATGGAGTTGGGGACCCTCGAAGGTGAGGTGGTGCGGCAGGACCCGGTCGGCCGGGACCTCGACGCCGTCGAGGCGGACGGTGCCGCTGGCCGTCGTACGCTGGCCGAGTCCGTCCCAGTCGTCGATCACCGTGAAGCCCTTGGCGTCTCTCGGCACGTAGGCGACATGGAGCTTGTCGTCCTCGGCTCGGGCCAGCACCGGGATCCAGTCGGCGAACAGGGCGCCGGTGGAGTACTGCTTGACGCCTTCGAGGCGGTAGGAGCCTTCGGGTCGGGGGTGCAGGCGGGTGCGGATGTCCTGGACGTGCCTGGTGCCCGCCTCGGACTGGGCGTTGCCGAAGCGGCGGCCGGCGAGCAGCTCGGCGAAGAAGAACTTCCGCTGCTCGTCGGTGCCCTGACGGCGGATCACATTGACGTAGGCGAAGTGGCTCTGCGGGATCTGCGCCAGGCTCGCGTCGGCGGCGGCGAGCAGGCGGATGATCTCGGCGAGGGTCAGCGCGCTCACGTCCGCTCCGCCGTGCTCGGCGGGGACGGTGACGGCGAGCAGCCCCGCGGCGGAGAGGCGGTCCAACTCCGCGCGCGGGAGCCTGCGTTCGGCGTCCCGGACGGAGGCGTCCGCGCGGAACCCGGCGGCGAGCGACGCGGCGACCGCGAGGGCCTCCGCGTCGTCCGCGATCACATGGGCGGACATGCCGTTCAGCTCGCCGCCGCCAGGACCGGCCGCCGGCCCAGCGCGGTCGAGAACTGGTCGACGACCTGGGTCAGGGCCTCGGTCGCCGGTGGCGCCACGCTGAGCGAACCGTCCTCGTGCACCGTGATGTCCTTGTCGAGAGTGAACCAGCCCTGCACGATGTGGGCCGCGCCCATGGAGCTGAGGACGGGCCGCAGGGCGTAGTCGATGGCGAGGACGTGGGCGGTGGAGCCGCCGGTGGCCAGGGGCAGCACGGTCTTGCCGGCGAGGGCGTACTGCGGGAGCAGGTCGAGCAGCGCCTTGAGGACTCCGGAGTACGACGCCTTGTAGACCGGGGTGCCGACCACGACCCCGTCGGCGCGCGCGAACAGCTCGGTCGCCTCGACGATCGCCGGGTGCGTGAAGTCGGCGCCGAGCAGGGCCTCGGCGGGAATGGTGCGGACGTCGAGCGGGATCACCTCGTGGCCCTGGGCGGCGAGGCGCCGGTCGAGGTGGCGCAGCAGCCGGTTGGTGCGGGAGGAGGCGGAGGGGCTGCCGGAGACGGACAGGACGGTGGCCATGCGGTCCTCTTTCGGGGAGGAGGGGCGGGGCGCCCCCGGTTCAGGAGGGGGGCGCCCCGGGAGAGCGGTCAGGAGTACCAGGTGGGTTCGGGCAGTTCGCCCTCCAGGACCCAGCGGCCGACCTCGCGCCGCTTGTAGGCGACCGGGTCGTGGAGGGTGTGGGTGCGGACGTTGCGCCAGAACCGGTCCAGGCCCTCCGCGGTGGCCGTGGAGCGGGCTCCCGTCACCTCGAAGATCCGGCCGGCGACCTCCAGGGCCACGTCGGTGGCGCGGGCCTTGACCGCGGCCACCCGGACCTCGAAGTCACCGCGCGCCTTCTCCGTGACCGCGTCGGGGTCGTCGTGCAGCTTCTGCCCCTCGGCGGCCACGGCGTCGGCGAGGGCCTCGGCCGCCCAGAGCTTGGCGGTGAGGTCGCCGTAGGTGTCGATGACGTACGGCTCGTCGACCGCGCGCTCGAAGCCGCCGTGCAGCCAGGAGCGGGACTTCTCGCGGGTGTAGGTGGCGGCCGTCTCCAGTGCGCCGCCCGCGATGCCCAGGTAGAAGTTGACGAAGACCAGCTGGATGGTGGGTACGTTGAGGGTGTTGTAGACGCGCGGCTGGAAGACCTTGTCGACGTATCCGGCCGCGGACGACCAGGGGGTGCGCACGCCGTCGAGGGAGACGCCGCCGCTCTCGGTGAGGCGCTGGCCGATGTTGTCCCAGTCGTCGTGGAAGGTCAGGCCCTCGGAGTCGGAGGGCACGATGGCGAAGACGTGCTGGTCGGTGCCTTCCAGGACGCCTTCGAGGACGGTGACGTCGGAGACCTTGCTGCCGGTGGAGAAGGACTTGCGGCCGGTGTAGACGAGGTCGTCGCCGTCCTCGGTCACGACGACGTCCTGGTCGCGCGGATTGACCGCCCCTCCGAAGAACCAGCGGTTCACGGTGGCCTCGGCCTCGACGTGCTCCCACTGCTCGCGGGTGCCGACCAGGCGGGCGGCCCAGAACCACAGGTAGTGGTAGCCGAGGAGCTGGCCGATGGAGCCGTCGGCCTTGGCGATCTCGCGGATCACCCGGTAGGCGGTGGGCCAGTCCTGGCCCGCGCCGCCGCGCTCGGTGGGGCCGAGGAGGGTGACCAGGCCGGAGTCCTTGAGGAGCTGGACCTCGGCGTAGGGGGTGGCGCCCGCGTGGTCGCGGGCCGCGGCGTCGGTGGCGAGGACGGCGGCCACCTCGGCGGCGCGGGCGATCCAGCCGGCCGCGGTCTGGGGGGCGGGGCGGGTCTGCCAGTCGGTGTGCGTGGCGGTGCTCATGTCGGTGACCTCCTCAGACCTGGGCGGGAGCGGACTCGGGCTGCTGGGCTTCCAGTTCACGCACGAGGGGCAGCACTCGCTTGCCGAAGTACGCGACCTCCTCGTGGTAGTGCAGGAAGCCGAGCAGGAGCAGGTCGACGCCGAGCTTCCTGTAGGCGACGATCCGCTCGGCGATCTGCTCCGGGGTGCCGATGAGGCCGGTGCGGAAGCCGTCGTTGTACTGGACCAGGTCCTCGAAGGTGGAGTCCTGCCACATGCCCTTCTTGTCGCCGGTGGACTGTCCGGCCTGCTTGACCGCGGCGCCGAATCCCTCGACGGCCTCGCTGTCGGCCTTGGCGACGATCTCCCGGAGCGTGTCGCGGGCCTCGGCCTCGGTGTCGCGGGCGATGAGGAAGCCGTTGAGGCCGAACTTCGGTGCGGTGCGGCCCACTTCGGCGGCGGCCTTGCGGACGTCGGTGATCTGCTCGGTGACCCCGTCGAAGTCCTTGCCGTTGGAGAAGTACCAGTCGGAGACCCGGCCGGCCATCTGCCGGGCGGCGGTGGAGTTGCCGCCCTGGAAGATCTCCGGGTGCGGGCGCTCGACGGTGTTGAGCGGCTTGGGCTTGAGGGAGAAGTCACGCAACCGGTAGAAGTCCCCGGCGAGTTCGGCGTGGTCCTCGGTCCAGATCCTGCGCAGTGCGGTGATGAACTCCTCGGAGCGGCGGTAGCGCTCGTCGTGCTCCAGCCAGGGCTCGCCGAGGGCGGTGAACTCGCCCTTGAACCAGCCCGAGACGACGTTGACGGCGAAGCGGCCCTTGGAGAGGTGGTCGGCGGTGGCGCCGAGCTTGGCGAGGACGCCGGGGTGCCACAGCCCGGGGTGGACGGCGGCGATGACCTTCAGCCGCTCGGTGGCGAGGAGCAGGGCGAGGCTGAAGCTGGTCGACTCGTGCTGGTACTCGGCGCCGTAGCTGGCCATGTAGCGGACCTGGCTGAGGGCGTAGTCGAAGCCGTTGTTCTCGGCGAGGACGGCGAGCTCGCGGTTGTAGTCGTAGCCCCAGTCGGTGCGCTGCTCGATCTTGCTGGTGACGAGTCCTCCGCTGACGTTGGGGACCCAGTAGGCGAATTTCACGGGCGCGGCAGGCATGCGTGACTCCTGTTGCGGAATGTTTTCGGGCACGCCGAATTCAGGGCCTGGCCATGGTTACGGGCACGGGTGAATTCGGGTGGGAAAAGCAGAAAGCGCGGCGGATCGAAGACGGTTGATCAGGCCGCGGCGCAACAGGAGGCGCTGGAGACGCGCGCGAGGTCGACATGGCGTCGCCGCGTGAGGTCCAGTCGCATCTTCATGTCACCGATCGTGACAGCCGCCCGGGAGAGGCGTCAAGGAAAACCCGACCGGTCTCGTATCGCGGACCATTGAATTTCACGAACGTGTGACAGGGAAACCCTTGAACCGGGCCGGAATTGCCGCGCATTCTGCGGGCATGCGGACGGAACAGCTGGAATACATCGCCGCGGTGACCCGGCTCGGCTCACTGCGCCGGGCGGCGGAGGAACTGCGCCTGTCGCAGCCCGCGCTGAGCGAGACCGTGCGGAACCTGGAGCGGGAGCTCGGGGTCGACCTGCTGGAGCGCAAGCGGTCCGGGGCGACGATGAGCGCGGAGGGCCGGGAGCTGCTGCCGCACATCGTGGGGGTGCTGGAGGCGGTGGACCGGCTGCGGGCGGCGGCGGGCGAGCAGCACCGCATCAGCCGTATGGTCCGGGTCGGCACGGTGAACGCGGCGACCGTGCCGCTGCTGATCCCGGCCGTCGAGGACTTCCGGGCCGCGCATCCGCTCACCCAGGTCGAGGTGGTCGGCGCGCAGCAGAGCGACATCCACCGGGCGCTGTCGGAGGGCGGGTTCGACCTGGGGCTGGTCAATCACCTCGACGGTGACGACACACCGGCCGGGTTCGAGTCGACGCAACTGCTGCGCGGGCGGCCGGTGGTGTGTCTGCGCCCCGACAGTCCCCTGGCCGCGCGCACCTGCGTGCCGGTGGACGACCTGCTGACCCAGCCGCTGATCGCCATGCGCACCGGCTATGTCATGCACCGCTTCGTCCACCGGCTGCTGGAGGGGCGTGGCTCGTCCTTCGCTTACTCCACCGACGGTGCCGAGATGGGCAAGCTGATGGTGGCGGAGGGGCTGGGGGTGACCGTGCTGCCGGACTTCAGCGTGGTCGGGGATCCTCTGGAGCGGCAGGGCACGATCACCCACCGGCCGATCGAGGGGGACTCCACCCGGGTGCTGCTGATGCTCCAGCGCCGCAGGGCCGAGTCGGTGCCGCAGGCGGCCCAGGATCTGCACGAAGTTTTCGTGCGCCGGGCCCGGCAGCTGGGCGGGACGCTCGCCCCGCCCGGCTGAGCCGTCAGTCCTCGTCCCGCGCCGGGACCACCACGAGGAACGCGTCGGATTGGATGTCCATCACCACGGTCGCGGGTTCGCCCTGCGCCCGCCTCTGCGCCGCGTACTCCTCTGCCGGCCACGATCCGCGCGGAGCTCCCGCAGGAAACCGCTCCAACACCTTCGCGCTCATAGCGGCAGACACCTCCCACATCGCTGACCAACCGTTTCGTACCAGTCCGGTTGCCCGGGATCGGGGCGTACATGTCACTCCTTCGGGTTTTCGCCGACGGGGGTCGGCCACCAGACGCGGGGCCCGATGTCGCGGACCAGCGCGGGCACGAGCAGGGACCGGACGACCAGCGTGTCGAGCAGGACACCGAAGGCGACGATGAAGGCGATCTGGGCGAGGAAGGCCAGCGGGATCACCCCGAGGGCGGCGAAGGTGGCGGCCAGCACCACGCCCGCGGAGGTGATGACCCCGCCGGTGGTGACCAGACCGCGCGTCATCCCCTGCCGCACGCCGTGGTCCAGCGTCTCCTCGCGGACCCGGGACATCAGGAAGATGTTGTAGTCGACGCCGAGGGCGACGAGGAACACGAACCCGTACAGGGGCACCGAGGGATCGGTGCCGGTGAAGCCGAGCAGATGGCGGAAGACCAGGGCCGAGACCCCCAGCGTGGTCAGGAAGTTGAGGGCCACGGTGGCCACCAGCAGCACGGGAAGCAGCAGCGAGCGCAGCAGCAGGACCAGGATGACCAGGATGATCGCGAGGACCACCGGGACGATGAGGGTGCGGTCGCGCTCCGCGGTGCGCAGGGTGTCGTACTGCTGGGCGGTGTAGCCGCCGACGAGGGCGCCCGCGTCCGGTACCTCGTGCAGGGCGGTGCGCAGCCGGGCGACGGTCTCCTTGGCGGTGTCGCTGTCGGGGGCGGCGGTGAGGGTGACGTCGACACGGACCCGTCCGTCGACGACGAGCGGGTCCGCGCCGGGGCGTCCGGAGGCGCTCACCGGCGCGGCCGAGGCGACGCCCTCGGTGTCCCGCGCCGCCCGGACGACCTCGGTGAGCCGGTCGGCGTCCGCGACGACCACGGCCGGGTTGCCCGAGCCTGCCGGGAAGTGCCGGCTCAGGGTCTGCTGGGCGGCGACGGAGGGGGCGTCGTCGACGAAGGTCTCGTCCAGGGGGACGCCCTTCGAGGTGAGGGCGAGCGCGAAGAGGGCGCCGGCCAGCAGGACGACGAGGGTGAGCGCCCAGACCTTGCGGGGCGAGCGGTCGACCAGGGCGGCGATCCGGTGCCAGACGCCTTCGCGCGTGCCCTCGGCCCGGTGGGGGCGGGCGGGCCAGTAGGCGGCGCGGCCGAGGAGGGCGAGGGCGGCGGGCAGGAAGGTCAGGGAGGTCAGGACGGCGCAGGCGATGCCGATGGCGCCGACCGGGCCGAGGGCGCGGTTGTTGGTGAGATCGCTCAGCAGCAGGGCGAGCAGTCCGAGCGCCACCGTGGCCGCGCTGGCGACGACCGCCGCCCAGGACCGGCGCAGCGCCGCCCTCGCGGCGGTGAACCGGTCGGCGCCGCGGGCGAGTTCCTCGCGAGCGCGGGCGGTGAGCAGCAGGGCGTAGTCGGTGGCCGCGCCGATCACGAGGATGGAGAGGATGCCCTGCACCTGTCCGTCGACGCGGACGACGTCGTGGTCGGCGAGGGCGTACACCACCGCGCAGGCCACGCCCAGGGCGAGGACCGAACCGAGGATGATCACCAGGGGCAGGAGGACACTGCGGTAGACGAGCAGCAGGATGACCAGGACGACCGCGAGCGCGACGGCGAGAAGCAGTCCGTCGATGCCGGCGAAGGCGTCGGACAGGTCGGCCTGGGTGGCGGCGGGTCCGGCGAGCTGGACGGTCGTGCCGGGGACGCGGTCGGCGGCGGACCGGATCCGGTCGAGGGTGCCGGGCAGGGCATCGCCGAGGTCGGGGCGCAGCGGGACCACGCCTTCGAGTGCCTGCCCGTCCTCGGAGGGGAGGGCGGGTGACACCTCGCCGGCGACGCCCGGGACGTCCTTGAGAGAGCCGAGCACCCGGTCGGCGTCCGCCGTCCGGCCGGCCACCGCCTCGCCGGTCCAGACGACGATCACGGGCAGGGTCTCCTGCTGCCGGAAGCCCTTCTGCTGCGCGATGACCGCGGTGGACTCGGCGCTGCGCGGCAGGAACGCCGCCTGGTCGTTGGTGGCGACCTCGCCGAGACGGCCCGCGTAGGGGCCGAGGACGCCTCCTGCCACGAGCCAGACAGCCAGCAGGAGAAGGGGGACGAGCACACGGGGCCGTCGGACGGCGGGGGACATGGGTCTCCAGGGTTCGATGACAGGTACCTCAACGACAAACAATCTCAATCATTGAGCATTCGATGTCGGTGACCGTCACCGGGTCCCCGTTCAGCCCCCGTGCGACCGCACCGCGGAGAGTTCCTCGTTCAGCGCCTCCAGGAAGCGCACCACCACGGACAGCTCCTGCTCGCCGAACCGGGAGCGCGCGGCCTCGGTCGCCTCGGCGAGCGGACGGAAGTACGACCGCGCGGCCGCCCGGGCGTCCTGTTCGTAGTGCAGATGGACGACCCTGCGGTCCGCGCTCTCCCGCACCCGCCGGATGTGCCCCGCCCGCTCCAGCCGGTCCACGCACGCGGTCACCGCGCCCGAGGTGAGCCCGAGGTGCCGCCGCAGGCCGCTGGGGGTCATCGGCTCGTCCGCGTCCAGGATCGCCGCGAGTGCCTGGATGTCCGTGGCGTGCAGACCGTGCTCGCCCGCGAAACCCTGGACGAGCCGGTTGATCTCACCGTTCATGCGGCGCAGTCGTACCGCGAAGGCGTACAGGTCGGTCGGCGCCCCGCCCGTGCCGGACCCGGGTCGCTCGTCCTGTCCCCGCTGATTCGCTGTCGCCACGTGATCAGCGTATAGAAGCGCCGCCTTCCCGCGGGACGGGGCCGCATCCGAACCGGCCCGCGCGGGGGAAGTGATCACGAGGGGGCGACAGGAAGGGCAGGGACGCGATGGATCACGACGGCACGCGCGCGGGGCCGCGCTGTCTGGTGACCGGTGCGACGGGATACATCGGGGGCCGCCTGGTTCCCGAACTGCTGGACGCGGGCTATCGCGTACGGTGTCTGGCCCGCTCCCCCGGCCGGCTGCGCGACCACCCCTGGGCCGACCGCGCCGAGGTGGTGGGCGGTGACGTGACCGACCCGGCGTCCGTCGCCCGCGCTCTGGCCGGCGTGGACGTGGCGTACTACCTGGTGCACGGCATGGGGTCCGGCAAGGACTTCGAGGAGACCGACCGCAGGGCCGCGCGGATCTTCGCCGAGCAGGCCCGGAGCGCCGGCGTACGGCGGATCGTGCACCTCAGCGGGCTCACCCCGGCCGGGGTGCCCGAGCGCGAGCTCTCCCCGCATCTGCGCTCCCGGGCCGAGGTGGCCCGCATCCTGCTCGACTCCGGCGTCCCGACCACAGTTCTGCGGGCGGCCGTCGTCATCGGCTCCGGCTCGGCCTCCTTCGAGATGCTGCGGTACCTGACCGAGCGCCTGCCCGTGATGATCACCCCGAGCTGGGTGCACACCCGCATCCAGCCGGTGGCGGTCCGCGATGTGCTCCGGGCCCTCGTCGGCAGCGCGAGCATGCCGTCCGACGTCAGCCGCGCCTTCGACCTCGGCGGACCGGACGTGCTGACGTACCGGCAGATGATGCTCCGGTACGCGGCGATCGCCGGTCTGCCCCGCCGGATCATCCTTCCGGTGCCGGTCCTCACCCCCGGGCTCTCCAGCCACTGGGTGGGCCTGGTCACGCCGGTGCCCGCCACCCTCGCCCGGCCGCTCACGGAGTCGCTGCGGCACGAGGTGGTCTGCCACGAGCACGACATCGCCCGCCATCTCGCCGGGCCGCCCGCCGATCCGATCGGCTTCGACGACGCCGTACGACTGGCTCTCCAGCGGGTGCGTCAGGCGCGGGTCACGACCCGGTGGTCGTCGGCGTCGGTGCCCGGGGCCCCGAGTGATCCGCTGCCCACCGACCCCGACTGGGCGGGCGGAAGCCTCTACAACGACCACCGCGAGATGGTGGTCGACGCCTCGCCGGAGGCGCTGTGGCGGGTGGTCGAGGGCATCGGCGGGGAGAACGGCTGGTACTCCTTCCCCCTCGCGTGGGCGGTACGGGGCTGGCTGGACCGGCTGGTGGGCGGGGTCGGGCTGCGCCGGGGGCGCCGGGACGCGGCCCGGCTGCGGGTCGGTGACTCGCTGGACTTCTGGCGGGTCGAGGAGATCGAGCCGGGCCGGCTGCTGCGGCTGCGCGCCGAGATGCGGCTGCCGGGGCTGGCCTGGCTGGAGATGGCGGTGGCCCGCGGCGAGGACGGCCGCACCCGGTACCGGCAGCGCGCCCTGTTCCATCCGCACGGACTGCTCGGCCAGGCCTACTGGTGGAGCATCTCCCCCTTCCACGCCGTCGTGTTCGGCGGCATGGCCCGCAACATCGCCCGGGCGGCGGCGAGTTCACCGACCCCGGCGCCCGAGCACGCCTCCGCCCCCTGACCGCCCGGCCCCCTCTTCTCTCTCTGCACCCGGAGCACGCACCATGAGCATCTCGGTCGTCCTGTTCACCTGTGACCTGCGGCTGCACGACCACCCGCCGCTCAGCGCGGCGCTCGACGGCACCGAGGAGGTCGTCCCGCTGTTCGTGCGGGACCGGACCGTGGACGCCGCCGGTTTCGCCGTACCGAACCGGCTGGCGTTCCTCGCCGACTGTCTGCGCGATCTGGACGCCGGGCTGCGCGAGCGGGGCGGGCGGCTGGTGGTGCGCTCCGGCGACCCGGTCGAGGAGGTGTGCAAGGTCGCCGCCGAGGCGGACGCCGACGAGGTGCACATGGCCGCCGACGCCAGCGCGCACGCCCACCGGCGGGAGCGGCGGCTGCGGCGGGCCCTGGAGGGCGAGGGCGTCCGGCTGCATGTGCACGAGACGGTGTCCACGGCCGTCGCGCCCGGCGCGGTGCTCCCGTCGGCCTCGGACCACTTCGCCGTGTTCACGCCCTACTTCCGGCGCTGGTCGCAGGAGCGGCTGCGGGAACCGCTCGCGGCGCCGCGGACCGTGCGGGTCCCGGACGGCGTCGGATCCGAGCCGCTGCCGTCCCGCGCCGACCTGTCCGGACTCTCGGAGGGGCTCGCGGCGGGCGGGGAGAGCGCGGGCCGCAAGAGCCTCACCGGCTGGCTGCGCTCCGGGGTGGCCGCGTACGAGGACCGGCACGACGACCTGGCCGGTGACGCGACCTCCCGGCTCTCCCCGCACCTGCACTTCGGCACGCTGTCCCCCCTCGAACTCGTGCACCGGGCGCGCCGGGCGGGCGGTCCGGGCGCCGAGGCCTTCGTACGGCAGCTCGCCTGGCGCGACTTCCACCGTCAGGTGCTCGCCGCGCGCCCCGCCGCGGCCGGCGCCGACTACCGCACCCAGCACGACCGTTGGCGCTCCGAGCGGGCGGCCAAGGAGGACGTCGAGGCGTGGAAGGAGGGCCGGACCGGCTACCCGGTCGTCGACGCGGCGATGCGCCAGCTGCGGCACGAGGGGTGGATGCACAACCGCGGCCGTCTCCTGACCGCGAGCTTCCTCGCCAAGACGCTCTACGTGGACTGGCGGGTCGGTGCCCGGCACTTCCTGGACCTGCTGGTGGACGGTGACGTGGCCAACAACCAGCTCAACTGGCAGTGGATGGCGGGCACCGGCACCGACACCCGGCCCAACCGGGTCCTCAACCCGGTCACCCAGGCCAAGCGGTACGACCCGGACGGCGCGTACGTGCGCCGCTGGGTGCCTGAACTGGCCTCGCTGGAGGGGTCCTTGGTGCACGAGCCGTGGAAGGTGCGGGGACTGGACCGGGCCGCGTTCGACTACCCGGACCCGATCGTGGAACTGTCCGAGGGGCTCGCCCGGTTCAAGCGGGCCCGGGGCCGCGACTGAGGCCGCGCTCCCTCCGAGGGGACCCCGAGAGCCCCGACGGCTCGGCGCCGTACAGACCGGCGAGCGTGTCCAGGGCGTCCTGGAAGGCCGTCGGCCGCAGCATGCCCTGACCGGGTCGGCCCTGCCAGCCGGGTCCGCCCAGCATCACCAGGGGCCTTCTGCGCGCGCCCTTCACGCCCCACTGGGTGGCCGCGAGGTGCCGGGCCAGCGGGAGGCTCGCCGTGGAGCGGGCCTGCGCCCACAGGACGACGGCCGCCGGGCCGAGCCGCTCCACGGCGGCGATCAGCGCCTCCGCGGGTACGGCGGACCCGAACATCCTGGTGGGCAGGCGCAGTTCGCTCAGGCCCGCGTTGAGGGCCTCCAGCGCGAGCGTGTGCTGCTCGCCGGGGACGCAGGCCAGCACCACCGGCCCGGGGCCGGGTGCGTCACTGTGCCGGGCCGGCGGAGCGGTGCAGCGGCGCAGCGCGGTGGACATGTGCCAGGACAGCAGGTGCTCGACCTCGACGTAACGGTCCCCGGACGAGGCCCACTTGCGGCCCACCGCGTGCAGCGTCGGCACCATCACCTCCTGCCAGGCGACGGCCAGGCCATGGGTCGCGACGGCCGTCGCCAGCTGCTCCTCCACGGCGGGCGCGTCCAGGCGTACGGCGGCCCGGGCCAGGCCCCGGCACTCCTGCCGCACCTCCCCCAGGGGGAGCGTGCCCGCCGCCCTGGACCGGGGCGCGGGTTCCGGTGCCTGTCCCTGTGCCGGGGCCGGTCCGGCCGCTGCTTCCGGAGTGCGCGGCGGGGTCGGGTCGCCCGCCGGTTCCGGGGAGGCCGCGGCCCTGGCCGCGCGCGCCGCCTCGGCGGGGGGTACGCCGGCGGAGGTGAGCCGGCACATCGTCTCCAGCACGGCGACGTCCGGCGCGGTCCACCGGCGGTGCCGGCCGTCGGTGCGGACGGCGGGGCCGATGCCGTAACGGCGGTCCCAGGAGCGCAGCGTGGTCGGGGAGACCCCCAGCCGACGGGCCAGGGCGCCGGTGCTGAGGCTCGCAGCGGTGTCGCGGGACGCCTGTTCCGGCCTGGTCCCCGGTTCCTCGCTCTCCGGAATGTCACCCATGGCCCGACTATACGACGCAGAACCGATGCAAGTTGATTCCCCTGCGTCGGAGCTCGGACGATGGCGGCGACGTCACACGGTCCGGCCGGGTGGGGACCGGGTGCGCCCGTACCTCGCGGACCGCCCGGCCGTCGGAGCCGTACACCATGAGGAGCCGCCGCCATGGACGCGCAGTCGAGCATTCTCCCGGTCGCGCCGCCCCGCCCGGCGGCCGGGTGGGCGATGCCGGGAGGCCGGCCCGTCATGGAGAGCGCACCCCTGCCCACCGAAGTTGCGCCCGGCGACGCGGAGTTGGCGCGGGGACTGGCGGCGGGCGACGAGGCGAGCCTGACGGCCGCGTACCACCGCTGGTCCCCGCTCGTGCACACGCTGGCCCGGCGCTCCCTGGGTGACACGAAGGAGGCCGAGGACGTCACCCAGCAGGTCTTCATCGGGGTGTGGCGCGGTGGGCGGGGCTACCGGCCCGAACGGGGGACGCTCGCCGGGTGGATCGTCGGCATCACCCGCCGCAAGATCGCCGACGCCCTCCAGGCACGGGGCCGCCGGTTCGAGCTGGCCGTCGCGGCGAGCTCCCGGGTCGTCCTCACCCAGCACAGCGGGGACCGGACGGAGGCGACCCTGGACGGCCTTGTCGTGCGCGCCGAGCTCGCCAAACTCCCCTCGGCCCAGCAGCGGGTGCTGCGGCTGACGTTCTACGAGGACCTGAGCCAGATCCAGATCGCCGAGCGCACGGGGTGGCCGCTGGGCACGGTGAAGAGCCACGCGCGGCGCGGCATGCACCGGCTCCGGCGCGGACTCGAATGCGCCTTCGATGCAGAAACGGTGCGTTGATCGCCGACGTCGACTCAGGCGCGTCCGGGGGCGGCCCCGGGAAGGCCCCACGACCTCTACACATAAAGGAAAAATAAGAGCAGAATGCACCCAGGCGGCGCTTACCGCACACCGCACCAGACGCGGTCAGGCCTGCAAGTCAAAGGAGACGAGTCATGGCCAACGTCTCGCACACCCGAGGTGACATCACCAGTCACCCCGATGCCTCAGAGATGCGGGAACGCTACGCCCGCATGCTCGGCGGTCGCGATGTGGCGCTCGTGGACGGACCGGTGTTCCTGCTCGGTCTGTACTGCGCCGTGTCCCCCTGGATACTCCACTACACGACGAGCCAGCCCGCTCTCGTGACCCACAACCTCATCGTGGGCATAGCGATCGGTCTGCTGGCCCTCGGATTCACCCAGACCCCCGAGCGCATGTACGGCCTCAGCTGGGCCTTCTGCGCGGTCGGCGTCTGGATGATCATCGCCCCCTGGGTCGTCGGCGACAGCCCCGACGCCGGTGTGGCGCTGAACAACATCATCATCGGCGCCCTCGCGGTGATCCTGGGGCTGATGTGCACCGCCACGGCGGCGAAGAGCGCCCCCCGGCCGTAGGAGGACCCGCGACACAGGAGACAGGAGGGCCGGTCCGCCTGACGTGGACCGGCCCTCGCCCGTGCGGGAAGCGACAGCAGGTCCAGCACCCGGCTCAGGTCGGAGTCAGTCCAGGAAGGCCTCCAGCTCGCGCCGGTTGACGGCCACCCACTCCCCCGCGGCCCGCACCTCGGCCACGGCCCCCCGCGCACACAGCCGGACCATGGCGGGCTCACCCCGCAGCGCTCCGGCCTCGATCCCTCTCAGGCACCGGTCCTGCCACCACAGCACGGTGTCCAGCAGCCCGTCCCGCCCGTCCAGACCGTAGGCGTCGCAGATCAGCCGGATCCGGCGGGCGGTGTCCCGTACGTCGGTGACGTCCGGCCCCAGGCCGAGGTAATGCCAGCACACATGGGCGACGTCGTGGATCCGCTCGCCCGGGGCGGCCAGGTCCCAGTCGATGAAGGCCGTGGGATGCCACGCGGTGTACACGGTGTTCTTCGGCGCGAGGTCGTTGTGGCAGACGACGTCCCGGTCGCCGGCGAGCGCCGTCCCGTGGGTCAGGTCGTGGAAGGCACGGACGAGTCGGGCGACCTCCGCCAGCGCCGCGTCCGTACGGGCGGCGGCGCGCTCGCGCGGGGTCACGGCGGCCCGGCCCGCCACGTAGCCGAACATCTCCCGGCCGTGCTCGTCGGTGCCGAGGAAGCGCGGTGCCCCCGGCCAGCCGGACCGCTCGAACAGTCCGAGCAACTGCCGTACGAAGTCGGACCGTTGGGACCGGGTGCGGCGCACGGTGTCGCCGATCCGGACGACCTCGTTGACCGCGCCACCGCCGAGCGCCGACTCCTCCACCCGGTCTCCTCCACCTGATCGCTTCCGCCGGGCAGGATCGCCCCATGGACACGAACCGACCCTTCGCCCTCGTCCCACCCGTACGCCTCGAAGGCTACGGCGTCCGGTTGCGCCCGTGGACGGACGGCGACCTCGTCGATCTGGTCGCGCTCTACGACGATCCCGAGATGGCGCGTTGGACCCCGGTGGCCTCGCCGTTCGACCTGGACGCGGCGCGCGCGTATCTCGCCGGGGCGCGGGAGGGACACGCGGAGGGACGGAAGGTCCAACTGGCCATCACCACGGACGGGATCCTCCCGCGCGGGGAGGTACTGCTGTTCCGCAGCGGCTCGGACGGTCGGGACCTGGAACTCGCCTACGGTGTCGGGCCGGACCACCGCGGCCAGGGCCTGGCCGGCCGCGCGGTGCGGCTGGCGGCCGAGCACGCCGTCCGGGAGATACGGCCCCGGCGGGTGCTGCTGTGCATCGACCCCGCCAACGCGGCCAGCGAGGCGGTCGCCCGCTCCTGCGGCTTCGAACTCACCGACGAGCCACCGGTCAGGAGGACCTCGCGAGGCCGGGAGGTAGTCCTGCGCACCTGGCGGCTGCGCGCCTGAAACCGCGTGGCCCGGCGGCGAGTCGGCGTGCCACGCTCGTCGCATGGATCATGCGGAGGCAGCTGCCATGAGGCCCTAGCTGCGGGCAGTCGTGCCGCTGGGGCGGCACGGGTGGGCGCAGCGGCACCCCGCCGGCGCGGGCGAGCGACAACCACCCCCGGCGGGCCCGTGCCCGTCGGTACCCCGCGGGTGGGTACCGACGGGCGCGCCGTGGCCGACATCGCGGCCGAGGTGACGGCCGCCACCGGGTGGGTCCCGGCGGTGGTCAGCTGACGTTCAGCGCGGTGTCGTCGAGGACGAACGACGTCTGGAGGGTGGAGCCCTCCGTGCCGGTGAACTTGAGGGTGACGGTCTGGCCGGCGTAGCTCGCCAGGCTGAAACTGCGCTGGGTGTAGCCGGAGGCGGCGTTGAGGTTGGAGTAGGTCGCCAGGGTGCCGAGGACGGTGCCGGAGCTGTTGAGGACCTGGACCTTCAGCGTGTCGTAGGCGGTGCTGGTGGTGGTCTCCGCCGTGTCGACGTGCAGGTAGAAGCTGAGCGCGGCGGTGGTGCACCCGGACGGGATGGTCACCGTCTGCGCGAGCGTGTCGGTGGTGGCGCTGCCGTAGCCGTCGAGCCAGGCGTAGTACGAGCCCGAACGGGGCGACTGGCTGCTGGAGTTGGTGATGACTGCGCTGCTGGCGCTCCAGGTGGTGCTGCCGGACTCGAAGCCGCTGTTGCCGAGCAGCTGGGCGGCGGTGCAGGTGCCGGAGCCGCCACCGGAGCCGCCGCCACTGCTGCTCGCGCCGGCCAGCCACTCCGTGGCGTTCAGGGCGAGGGCCGCGTTGGTGGCGCCGGAGTCGTTCCAGCCGTCGTAGAGCGTGTTGCCGGACTGGCCGGTGCCGTCGTCGATGGGTGAGCTGTCGCCCCAGAAGGCGACCCGGCCGCTGCCGAAGGTGCTGGTCGCGAAGAAGGCGCCGGTGTTGCCGGAGTAACCGGTGCGGTAGAGCAGGCCCTTGACGGCGGAGTTGTCGGCGGGCTTGAGGGTGGCCGTGGTGCCGCTGGCGATGAGGCTCTTGGTGACGGTGCCGAAGGAGCCGTGCAGCACCGGGTTGCTGCTGTCGCTGATGGCCGAGGGGTAGTCCGAGCTGATGCTGAGCGAGTCGATGGAGAAGCCGAACGGGTCGGTGGAGTCGACGCTGTTGTTGGTCATCAGGTCGTTGAGGATCTCGACCGCGTCCTCACCGTCGTTGTTGCGGTCGGCGCCGGTGTGGTCGGAGATCATGAAGAGGCCGCCGCCGTTCTTCACGAAGGTCATGATCGCCGTCTTCTCGGCGGTGGTGAAGAGCGTGTTGGGTTCGGGCAGCACCAGGGTGTCGAAGTTTGACAGGTCGGTGGCCGAGGAGCCGCCGTAGGTGAGGGCGCTCGTCGCGGTCTTGAGGCTGTAGTCGCCGGTCTTCTGGAGGGCGACGCCCCATGAGGAGAGCGCACCCGTCCAGTCCGTCTCCGACGACGGCGAGGAGTCCTGGGAGAGCGGGTCGGGCTTGCTGGTGGAGATGATCCAGTCCGCGTTGCCCGCCTCCTCGGCGTGACCGTCGTCGAAGAGGATCCGGTGCGGGGTGGCAGCGGCGGCGGGGGTGGCGGTCGCCTGCACGGCGACGCCTGTGGCGACGAGGGTGAATCCGGCGAGGACCGCGCCGAGTCTGTAGCGGGGTCCGGTGAGTCCGAGCATCCTGCATACCTCCGTGGGGAGTTGGGGAGGGTGGTGCCAGGGGTGGGAACTACGCGCATAGATACACGAGTAGTTTGAACCGTACATGTCATTCAGGGGTCCGGAAAGGTTCGTTCCGGTCTCCTCGACGAGGGTTGACCGGGTGTTGACCGGCGGTTGGCACGGAGCTGGACTGCGGCGGCCCTCGGCGGGCATCTGCACTGCATCAGGGCTCGACGGAGCCCGCGGAGCCCATCGGAAAAGGGGCGGGAGATGGAAGTCGACGGCATCATCAGTGCCATCGTGATCGGCATCGTGATCGGTGTGCTCGGCCGGCTCGTGGTTCCGGGCCGTCAGCGCATCGGCATCCTGTGGACCATCCTGGTCGGCATCGTGGCCGCGCTCATCGGTTCGGCGATCGCCGGGGCCTTCGACGTGGCCGACACCAAGGGCATCGACTGGATCGAGTGGCTCATCCAGATCGGTCTCGCCGCGCTCGGCGTGGCGGCGCTGGACCGGTCGAAGGCACGCCGCTGACGGTTCCTGACGTTCCGGATGTTCGGATCTTCCGAACGTCCGGACGAGAAGAGCAGCACAGCGCGGTGCGCCGGAGGCCGGCGCACCGCCCGCAAATCCCGTTGCGGGCCCCAGGTCCCGGCGGCTAGCTTCAACCGCTCGCCGACCGCCTTCCCGTGACGGAGACCCGCTTGTCCTTCCACCTCACCCCGCTCTCCGATCCCGAACCCGGTGCCTCCAGCCGCCGTCTGGCCTGGCTGGCCTCGGACGACGACGGGGTTCCCCTCGGGTCCGCCTTCCTGAGGCTGTTCACGAAGGAGGGACAGGAGCACCTGGCCGAGCTGAACCTCGCGGTGCACGGGGCCGAGCGGCGGCGGGGCATCGGCACCCGCTTGCTGGAGGCCGCCGTGGGCGCGGCCAGGGCGGAACGGCGGCGGTCGCTGATCGCACAGGCGGTGCAGGGTTCCCCCGCCGACCTGTTCCTGGCCGCGCGGGGCTTCCGGCAGGTCCTGGCGCTCACCTATGCACGGCTCCCGCTGGCCGACCTGGACCCCGCGGCTCTCGACGCCCTCGTCGAACTGCCGCACCCCGGCTACCGGTTGACCGCGTGGGAGGGCACCGTGCCCGAGGAGCTGGCGCTGTCGTTCGCCCACTCACGGCGCGCGATGGACGACATGCCGATGGAGGGCACGGATTTCGGGACGGTCGTCTGGGACGTGGACCGGGTCGTCGCGGCGGCCGAGGCCGTCGCGCGGCGCGGCGAACTGCTGCACACCGTGGCCGCCGTGGACGAGGCCGCTGGAAGGGTGGTCGGCTTCTCCGAACTGGTCGTCGGCGGCGACGGGTTGGGCGACGGACAGCACTACGGCACCGCCGTGCTGCCCGAGCACCGGGGCCGGGGCCTCGCCCGCTGGATGAAGGCCGCGTCCATCCGTCACGCCCGTCAACGGCACCCGGGACTCGCCGGGTTGTGCACCGACACCGCGCAGAGCAACGCACCGATGCTCGCCGTCAACGACGCCCTCGGCTACGTACCGACGCACAAGGCCCTGGAGTACCAGCTCGATCTGTGATCACCGGGTGGTCGCGGGCCCGGAGATCGCGCGGGCCGGGATGTGGCATCCGGGCCGGACGGACCGTCAGCTCCCGGGCCGGTACAGGTGCGGCTGCGTCGTCGTCAGCGGTTCGAAGCCGAGGCGTTCCAGGATGGGGCGGCTCGTGGGAAGGGCGTCCACCTGGAGGTAGCGGTAGCCGCGGGCCACGGCGGCGCGGGCGCGGTGCGCGACCAGGGCCCGGTAGATGCCGCGGCCGCGCCAGCCCTCGACGGTGCCGCCGCCCCACAGACCGGCGAAGCGGGTGCCGGGCACCAGCTCCAGGCGGGCCGCGCTGACCGGCACGTCACCGGTGAGGGCTACGACCGAGACCACCGTCTCGGGGTCGTCGCGGAGCTGGGCGAGCAGCTGGTGCCGCATCCGGGAGCTGTCGGTGCCGAAGGCCTTCTCGTGGACGTCCGCCACGAGGTCGACGCCCGCCTGGTCGGTGACCGGGAGGATCCGGATCCCCTCGGGCGGCGCCACGTCCAGGGAGAGGTCGGCGACCTCGGCGATCATCAGCGTCTCCTCGGGCCCGGGGACGAACCCGGCCGATCTGAGCCGCTGTTCGAGGTCGACGGGCAGGTCGTGGCCGTACAGCTTCCACTCGAACTCACGGCCGAGCCCGGTGTAGTACGCGATCTGGTCGGCGATCGCCTTGTCGGCGTTCGACTCGTCCAGGTCCGACCAGACGACGCCGTTCCAGCCGCGGTCGCCGGCGACCTGGCGGACCACCCGGCCGTCCCGCTCCACATGGGCGCCGGGACCGTCCGGCTGTGCGCCTTCGCGCATGTCCCGGTCGAAGAGCGCGAGTACCGCAACATGATCCATGGGCCCACTCCATCATCCGGACGCCCGCGCGGCAATGGCGTTTACGGCCGCCCGGCGGCGGTGCGCACCGCCGTCAGGTAGGCGCTGAGGCGGTCACGGTTGCGGGCCAGGCAGTCGATCCGGGCCTGGATGCGGTCGACGTGGGCCTCCAGGAGGGCCGCCGTCTCCGCGGTGAGGTGCTCCGGCGGCAGCAGGATCTCCTCGGGCCCCGACAGGTACGGCAGGATCGCGCGGATCATCTCCGTGGTCAGGCCCGAGTCCAGCAGCCCGCGGATCTGCTGCACGTCCCGGACCGCCGCCTCGCCGTAGTCGCGGTAGCCGTTGCCGGCGCGCTCGGGGGCGAGCAGGTCCTGCTCCTCGTAGTAGCGCAGCAGCCTGGTGGGGACGCCGGTGCGGCGGGACAGTTCGCCGATCCTCATATGTGCTCCCTTGCCTTCACACTGATGTGAAGGTCCGAGCATGGTCGCATGTCCACCACTTCCCTGGCCAAGGGCACAGCCCTGCCCGCGCCCGCTTCCCTGCCGTGGTCCGGGCTTCTGGCTCTGTCCACGGCGGCCTTCACCGCCGTCCTGACCGAACTGCTGCCCGCCGGCCTGCTGCCCCGCATGGCCCCGGCACTCGGCGTCTCCGAAGCCCGGGTCGGCTTCCTGGTCACCGGGTACGCGGTGGCGTCCTTCGCCGCCGCGATCCCGCTCACGGCGCTGCTGCGCGGGCTGCCGCGCCGGCCGGTGCTCGTCGGCACCCTGCTCGGATTCGCGCTGAGCAACGCGGTGGTCGCGCTGTCCTCGTCCTATGCCCTCACTTTCGGTGCGCGGCTCGTGGCCGGGTGCGTGGGCGGGACGCTCTGGGCGATGCTCGCGGGCTACGCGGCCCGGATGGTGCCGCCCGAGCGGCGCGGCCGGGCGATCGCGGTCGTCCTGGCCGGGATCACCCTCGCGCTGTCCCTGGGCGTTCCGGCCGGCACGGCACTGGCCGAGGCGGTGGGCTGGCGTACGGCCTTCGGCGTGCTGGCCGCGCTCGCCGTACTGCTGGTCGGGTGGACCCACGCGCGCGTGCCCGGGTTTTCGGGCGAGGCACCGCACGCGCGCGTGCCGCTCGCCCGGGTGGCCGCGGTGCCGGGCGTCCCCGCCGTCCTGTCCGTCACGCTGTTCCTGCTGGTGGGGCACCAGGTGATGTACACCTACGTCGCTCCGTTCGCGGCGCGTGCCGGGTTCGGCCGTACGGGTCTGGTGCTGCTGCTGTTCGGGGCGGGCACCGTGCTGGGGATCTGGATCACCGGGGTGCTCGTGGACCGGCGGCCGCGGACCGCGCTGCTCGGCGCGCTGGGGCTGTGCGCGGCCGTGATGCTCGCCCTGGGCCTGGCCGCCGGGGTGCCGGGGGTGCTGCCGGTCTCGGTCGCCCTGTGGGGTCTGGCCTTCGGGGGTGCGCCGACGCTGATCCAGACGGCGCTGGTCGACGTGTCGGGGCCGGAGCGGGCGGACGTGGCCACCTCGATGCAGACCACGGTGTACAACGCGGGGATCGCCGCGGGTTCGCTGGCCGGGGGCGTGGTGCTGGCGGGCCCGGGCGCGGGGGCGCTGCCGTGGACCGCGCTGCCCCTGGTCGCGGTGGCCCTCGGGGTGGTCGCCCTGGGCGGGCGAAACGCGTTTCCGTCCACGCGGCGGGGCTCCTAGGCTCAGGAGCATGGTCGTGAAGGACACCGAACTGCCCTATCTCCGCCGCTGCGTCGAACTGGCCGAGGAGGCGCTGGAAGCCGGGGACGAGCCGTTCGGCTCGGTCCTGGTGGGCGCCGACGGCGGGATCCTCGCCGAGGACCACAACCGCGTGGCCTCCGGCGACCGCACCCGGCACCCGGAGTTCGAGCTGGCCCGCTGGTCGGCGGCCCACCTGACGCCCGGGGAGCGGGCCGCGGCGACCGTGTACACCTCCGGCGAGCACTGCCCGATGTGCGCGGCCGCACACGCCTGGGTGGGCCTCGGCCGCATCGTGTACGTCGCCTCCTCCAAGCAGCTCGCCGGGTGGCTGGAGGAGTGGGGGATCCCCGCACCACCGGTGCGGACCCTGCCGGTCGGCGCGATCGCCCCCGATGTCGTCGTGGACGGCCCGGTGCCCGGGTTCACCGAGCGTGTACGGCAGTTGCACCACCGGTTCCACCTGCGCTGACACCGATCTCCCGGGATGCAGGCCGCCCTCCCCGTGCCTACGATCGAAAGATCCAGGACCAGGTGGAAGACCCGGTCTCCTCCAGCGGCCAGTGGGGGGAGGCGCTCGCCCTTGCAGTCGGCCCGTCGGCCGATGGCCATCCATGTCGTTCTGGTCGCCGTCGCCACTCTCGTCTACATGACGGTCCCCGCCGCCCTCAGCCCCGTGTGGGCCGTGATCGGACTCTCCGGGGTCGGCGCCGTACTGGTGGGCGTCCGGCTCAACCGGCCCGCCCACCGCTGGCCCTGGTGGACGCTGGCGGCGGGCCTGCTCACCTTCATCGCGGGCGACACGTACTACAACGTCATGGAGGAGTACTTCCACGCCTCCAACCCCTTCCCCTCCCCCTCCGACGCCCTCTACCTGACGACCTATCCGCTCTTCGCCATAGGTCTGTCCGGTCTCATCCGCTACCGCTGGGCGGGCCGCGACGTGCCCAGCCTCCTCGACGCGCTGATCGTGACGGCGGGTCTCGCGCTGCCCGTGTGGGTCTACCTGGTGCAGCCGCTCGCCGAGGTCGACGGTCTGACCTGGCAGCAACGGGCCATCAGCATCGCCTACCCGCTCGGAGACGTGCTGGTCCTGGCCCTGCTGGCCCGGCTGCTCACCCCGAGCTCGGTCGAGGGGCCCAACCGGTCGGTACAGCTGCTGGTGGTCGGCACCGTCACCCTGCTCGTCTTCGACATCGCCTACGGCGTCCTCCAGCTCAACGAGATCTGGCAGGCGGGGACCGCGCTGGACGCCGGGTGGATCGTCTTCTACACGGCCTGGGGCCTGGCCGCGCTGCATCCCTCGATGGCCGCGCTCACCGCCGCCGTACCGCAGAAGCAGTCCCCGCTGCCGCCGCGGCACCGGTTCGTGATGCTGGCCGCGGTCACGCTCATCGCCCCGGGCATCCTGCTGTACGAGGCGGCCTCCCGCAGCCCCCACCACACCGCGGTGATCGCCGCCTTCTCCGCGCTGCTGTTCCTGCTGGTCATCCTGCGCCTTGCGGGCATGGTCGTGGTCCACCGGGGCGCGGTCGCCCGCGAGCTGGCGCTGCGCCGGGCGGCCGAGTCGCTGGTGTCGGCGATCCAGCGGCAGGAGGTCGTGCGGACCTGCGAGGAGGCCGTCGGCCTGCTCCTGGGACCGACGGTCCGCCACCGCACCCTGGTGCTCTCGGCCGAGGAGGCCGCACCCCTGCGCCCCCGCGAGGCCCGCCGGGTCGCCCCCGACGAGCTCGGCCCCGACATCGCCGCCCGGCTGGGCGGGCTGCCGGTCGTCCAGGTGTGCCCCATGACCTCGCCCGACCGCCCGGCCGCCCAGGACCCCGGCGTCCTGCTGGTCGCCGCCCCGCCGGAACCGCTCACCGAGACCCACGGCTCCCTGGAGATCCTCGCCTCCCACGCCGGGCTCGCCATGGAACGGGTCCTGCTGCGCCAGGAGGTGATCCGGCGGGAGAGCGAGGCCTACTTCCGGACCCTGGTGCGCAACACCTCCGACGTCATCCTGATCGTCGAGGACGACGACACCATCCGGTACGCCAGTCCGTCCGCGGCCGCCGTGTTCGGCACCTCGGACCTCGTCGGCGCCCGTCTGCCCGACCTGGTGGACCCCCGGGACCGGGCCCGGGCGGTCCGTGAGCTGACCGCCGTCCGCGATCACGGGCCGCAGGGCTCCCACGACCACTGGTGGGTGCGGCACCGGGCCGGGCGGGTGGAGGTGGAGGTGCGGTGCAGCGACTTCCGGGACGAGCGGACCGTGGCCGGGCTCGTGGTCACCCTGCGGGACGTGACCGAGCAGCGCCGGCTGGAGCACGAGCTGACGCAGCGGGCCTTCCACGACTCCCTCACCGGCCTGCCCAACCGGACACTGCTCCTGGAGCGGATCGAGCGCGCGCTGCTGCGCGGCCGCCGCGAGTCGTCCCTGACCTGTCTGCTCTTCATCGACCTCGACGACTTCAAGCAGGTCAACGACACGATGGGGCACTCGGCCGGCGACCGGCTGCTCGTCGACGTGGGCAACCGGCTGACCCGGACCCTGCGCCGCACCGACACGGCGGCCCGGCTCGGCGGCGACGAGTTCGCCGTGCTGATGGAGGACGCGCGTGAGCCGCTCGACGCCGAGCTCCTGGCGGCGCAGGTGGTGCAGGCGCTGACCAGGCCGTTCGTGCTCGGGGACGAGTCGGTCAGCGTGTCGGCCAGCGTGGGCGTGGCCACCGCCCGCGACAGCACCGACGCGGAGGAACTGCTCGGCCACGCCGACCTCGCCCTGTACGCGGCCAAGGCGGCCGGCAAGCGGCAGTGGCGGCGCTTCCTGCCGATGCTGCGCGCCCGCATGGTCGAACGGCACGATCTGCAGAGCCGGCTCGCCCAGGCGGTCGCCGCGCAGGAGTTCGCCCTGCGCTACCAGCCCGTGGTGGACATCGACGCGGGCGAGGTGGTCGGGTTCGAGGCACTGGTGCGCTGGCCGCGGGCCGAGAACCGGCCCGTCTCGCCGGAGCAGTTCATCACGCTGGCCGAGGAGACCGGGCACATCGCGCCGCTCGGCTCCTGGGTGCTGGAGAACGCCGTCGGTGACGTCGCCGGCCTGCAGAAGCTGCCGGGCCCCGCGACACCGCCGTACGTGAGTGTGAACGTCTCGGCCCGCCAGTTCCGCGACGGCGGCTTCCTCGACCAGGTCGGCCGGGCCCTGCGCACCCCGGGGCTCGCCCCCGGTTCCCTCCAGCTGGAGCTCACCGAGACGATGCTGCTGCGCCGGGACGCACAGATCCAGGCGGTGCTGGAGTCCCTGAAGGACCTCGGCGTGCACATCGCCGTCGACGACTTCGGCACGGGGTTCTCCTCGCTGCGCTATCTGCGGGACTTCCCCATCGACGTACTGAAGATCGACAAGACCTTCATCGACGCCATCACGCACGACGCCCAGCAGGTCGCTCTCGTCGAGGGCATCGTCCGCATCGCCGACACCCTGGGCCTCCAGGTGATCGCGGAGGGCATCGAGGAACCGGCGCAGCGGGACATGCTGGCCGGCATGGGATGCCGGTTCGGGCAGGGCTTCCTGTTCGCCCGGCCGATGACGGTGGAGCAGAGCGAGCAGGCGCTGCGGGAGGGCGGCGGCCGCTTCGCGCCGGGTTTCGGCACCACGACCGAGCGTTCGGCCCACCGTGAACCGCCGTCGGCCGCCGCCGAGAAGCGCACGGCGGGCATCGAGCACCTGCGGCGCACCAGTCCGATGAGCGACGCGGTGATCGACGAGGTGTGCGGGCGCCGGATCCGCAGCCGCGGCCACTGGCTGATCGACTTCGCGTCCTGCAACTACCTCGGCTTCGACTGGGACCCGGAGATCCAGTCCCGGATCGACCCCGAGGTCCGGCGGTGGGGCACCCACCCCAGCTGGTCGCGGCTGCTGGGCAGTCCCCGGCTGTACCCGGTGCTGGAGGAGCGGCTCGCGGCGCTGCTGGGCGCCCCGGACACCCTGCTGCTGCCGACCCTGACCCTCATCCACGCCTCGGTGATCCCGGTCCTGGCCGACGGCGGCCATGTCTTCGTCGAGGCGAACGCGCACCGGACGGTGTACGACGGCTGCGTGGTCGCCCGCGGCCAGGGCGCCACCCTGCACCGCTTCCACGCCGAGCGGCCCGAGGAACTGGACGCGCTGCTCTGCTCGGTGCCCGCCCGCACGACCCGGCTGGTCTGCCTGGACGGCGTGAACAGCATGACCGGCAACCTCCCCGACCTGCCGGTGCTGGCCGCGCTGTGCCGGGACCGGGGCGCCACGCTGTACGTCGACGACGCGCACGGCTTCGGGGTGATCGGGGAGCGCGCGCCGGACGAGCCGTGTCCCTACGGCCGCCGCGGCAACGGCGTGGTGCGGCACACCGGGGAGTCCTACGACGGGATCGTGATGGCCGGCGGTTTCTCCAAGGCGTACTCCTCCCTGCTGGCGTTCCTCGCCGTGCCCACCGAGGTGAAGAACCGCCTCAAGACGAGCGCGGCCCCCTATCTGTACTCGGGTCCCTCCCCGACGGCGTCGCTGGCCACCGCGCTGGCCGGGCTCGACGTCAACGACCGCCGCGGGGACGCGCTGCGGGCCGACGTGTACCGCAGGACCGCGCGGGTGCTCGACCATCTCGCCGACCTCGACGTGCACACCCTCAACCGGGACCGGCTGCCCATCGTGGAGATCCCGCTGGGTGATCCGGCCGAGCTCGACGCGGTCGGCGCGTTCCTGTGGGAGCAAGGCATCTACGTGACGCTCGCCGCCCATCCGCTCGTCCCGCGCGACCGGGTCGGCTTCCGGGTGCAGATCACCGCGCTCAACTCCGACGACGACATCGACCGGCTGAACGGCACGCTGACCGCGCTGGCGAAGCGGTTCCGGCTGCGGCCGAGGCAGTGAGGGGGTGACGCGCACGATGCTGACCCACAACGACGACGTCGACTGGGACCGCTGGCCGGTCGCCGACTACCTCGCCGAGAACTACCGGGATGTGCATCCCTCGGACGCGGAGGTCATCGCCCACCACTCGGCGTTCTACCGGCGCATCCCGCCGGGCGGTGTGGCGCGCTCGGTGGAGTTCGGTGCCGGGCCGAACCTCTATCCGCTGATCCTCGCGTCCGCGGCGAGCCGCCAGGTGGACGCCGTCGAGGCGGGCACGGGCAACGTGGCGTATCTGCAACGGCAGATCGTCTGCGGGCCCGACGCGAGCTGGCTGCCCTTCCACGCGCTGTGCCGGCGGCTCAATCCCGCGCTGCCGAGGACCCTGGCCGGGTCGCTCGCGCAGGTGCGGGTCGTCCACGCGGACGTCCGCGATCTGGAGCCCGGCGGGTACGAGCTGGCGTCGATGCACTTCGTGGCCGAGGGTGCCACGGAGGACTTCGCCGAGTTCACCGACTTCTGCCGGGCCTTCGTCCGCTGTGTGGTGCCGGGCGGGCTCCTGGTCGCCGCGTTCATGGAGAACATGCCGACCTACCGCATCGGCCCGACCTCGACCTGGCCGGGCTGCCCGGTGAACCCGGAGACCGTCGAGGAGGTCTTCGCCCCCCTCACCCGACACCTCACCCTCAGCCACGTCGCCCCCGACCCGACCCTCCCGGACTACGGGGACTCCGGGATGGTGCTGCTGACGGCGGTGGCGGGGGCGGACGGTCGGGGGTGAGACCCGGTCACCTGCGTCGCCGGCGCCCGTCCGCGCTGTCTCAGCGGATGACTCGCGGGCGCGACCTGCGGTAGACCGCGGCTCCGGTGAGGATCAGCGCGGCGCTGCCCAGGGCGGCGGGCAGGATCTGGTCCGCGCCGGTGTGGGCCAGGGCGGGTCCGGTGTCCGAGGGGGCGTGGGGTGCCGGGTGGTGTTTCGGCGGGGTGTCCGGCGTGGGCTCGGTCGGCCCGGCGGGGGCCGGGGCGTCGGGGTGGTCGCCGGGCCCGTTCACGGACTCGTTGCCGGCCGACGTGTTGCCGATGCCGACCACGTTCACGGAGTTGCCGCTCAGGTTGACCGGGAGGTGGACCGGGAGCCGTACGCCGTTGCCGGACAGCACGCCCGGCGAGTCCGCGGCGTCACCCTCGGCCCGCGCACCGCCGCCGGCCACGCCTCCGCTCGCTGCACCACCGGACTCCTCACCGGCGTCCGCGTTGCCGCAGCTGTTCCCCGCGGCGGGGTTGAGGAGCCCCACCACGTCGACGGTGTTCCCGCACACATTCACCGGGACGTGCACCGGAAGCTGCACGGTGTTGCCGGAGATCAGCCCGGGCGAGCCCGCGGCCGCCCCGTCCGCCGCACCGCCGGCGTACGCCGGCATCGTCACGGCCATCGCCCCGGACGCGGCGGCGACGGCGATCATGCCGTTTCGGGTAACCCGTCTCATCGGTTCCTGCCTTCCAGACATGGACGCGGGCACTCACCCGCACCGCGTAAAACGCAGGCGAACCATCAGAGTTATGGCTAATCGGCCTTTCACCCCATCGAGCGACATGGTTGTCGAACTTGCGGCAAACCCGACTCATGGGCATCGAGCGGGCACAGGGCAGGCCCCGTTCCATGATCCACTCCTCCGGAGGCGGCCCGGCCGAGGGCCGCATATCGTGATCGAGGGCGCCGTGGGGCGCCCTTGGAGGCATGGATGCTCGCCAAGGTGACGAGGCGACGGTGCGCTCTCTCCGGCGCCGTGGGCCTGGCCCTGCTCGGCGCCGGGCTGCCGGCGACGGCCGCGGACGACTCGGGGCCCGACCTCTCACGCTTCTACCACCAGAAGATCAACTGGTCGAAGTGCGTGGGCATGGAGGCCCCCAAGGACCTCCAGTGCGGCAAGGTCACCGTCCCCGTCGACTACGCCCACCCCCGCGCCGGCACCCTCGACCTGGCGCTCGCCCGCTACCGGTCCACGGCGCAGCACAAGCGCGGCTCGGTGGTGCTGAACTTCGGCGGCCCCGGTGGCGCGGGCGTGCCCGAACTCGCGGCCGGCGGCGACGACTTCATGGAGCTCACGGACGAGTACGACGTGGTGTCCTTCGATCCGCGCGGGGTGGGCCGGTCCTCCCCGGTCAGCTGTGGCGAAGGCACCGACGAGGCCCTCCGCGCCACGGACGACGACAAGGCCCTCAGCAAGGACCCCCGGGACGTGCTCGGGAGACTGCGCGAGGCGGCCGCCCAGTGCGCCGAACACTCCGGGCCCGTGCTCCCGCACATCGGCACGGTGAACGTCTCCCGCGACCTGGACGTCATCCGCGCGGCCCTCGGCGACAAGAAGCTCAACTACCTCGGCTTCTCGTACGGCAGCCGGCTCGGCGCGGTGTACGCGGCCCAGTTCCCGAAGAAGGTGGGCCGGCTGGTGCTCGACGGTGTCGACACCCTCACCGAGCCGGTGTCCGAGCAGGGCGTGGCGGGCGCCGCCGGACAGCAGACGGCGCTGGAGGACTTCGTCGACTGGTGTGTGAAGGACATCGCCTGTCCGTTCGGCACGGACGCGCGGGGCGCGCGGGAACAGGTCGTACGGCTGGTGGCGTCCCTGGACGCGGATCCGGTGCCGACCGACTTCGGTCCCGCCTTCACCGGCCAGGACCTGGTCGGCGCGATCAGCCAGGCCCTCTACAGCGAGGAGCTGTGGCCGTCGCTGGAGCGGGCGCTCGCCGAGCTGGTGGAGGAGGGCGACACCACGGGCGTCCTCGCCTTCGCCGGCGGCGGATCCGGTTTCCTGACCCGCCGCCCGCCCTCCGACGACCCGACGAACAGCCCGCTCGCCGACGTGGAGGACATCCCGTTCGACAATCTTCCGGCGGCGCTGATGGCGGTCAACTGCGCGGACGATCCCGACCGCCCCGGCGCCGACCGGATCACCAGGGACCTGGCCCGGCTGCGGGCCGCCTACGAGCAGGCGTCCCCCGTCTTCGGCCGCTACCGGCTCACCGAGTACCTGATGTGCTACGGCCGCCCCAAGGGCACCGACTACATCCGGGAGAAGGTGCGCGACGTCCGTACGCCGAAGATGCTGCTCGTCGGCACCCGCGGCGACCCGGCGACGCCGTACCGCTGGACCGTGGAGACCGCGGAGCGCCTCGGCGACTCGGCCGTGGTCCTCGACAACAAGGGCGAGGGGCACACCGGTTACGGCTTCTCCCGTTGCGTGCACCGCAAGGTCGACGACTTCCTGCTGTACGGCACCCTGCCGCCGAGCGGCAGCTCGTGCGGGCCCGAGGACGACGAGTGAGAGCGCCGGCTCCCACGGCGAAATCCCCCGGACGACCGATCAAGTTGCCCCAAATGCCCGATCGGTCAATCAGTCCTATGGTGCTGTTATGGAGCACGCACTCAGCCCTGCGACCCTCTCCGAACTGCGCCGTCCGCGCGCCTATCCGGCCGTGTCGGTCCTGACGCCGACGCATCGCCGCGAACCCGAGAAGACCCAGGATCCGGTCCGGCTGCGCAATGTCGTGGCCGAGGCCAGGAAGCAGCTGGAGGCCGACCCCGCGATCCCCAGGGAGCGGCGCATCGACGTCGTCCGGCAACTGGAGCTGGCGCTCACCGAGATCGACCTGGCGCACGCCGAGGACGGTCTGGTGATCTTCGCCGCGCCGGGTGAGCACCAGGTGTGGTCGTTGGCGCGTGCCGTACCGGAGCGGGTGGTGCTCTCGGACACCTTCCTGACCCGCAACCTCGTCTCCGCGCAGGCCTCCGAGCGCCCGTTCTGGGTGCTGTCGGTCTCCGCCGACCGCGCCACCCTGTGGAACGGCGGCGTCGACCGGGTCACCGAGCACCGCAGGGGCGGCTTCCCGCTGACCAGGACGCGGGAGAACTTCGACGCCGAGCGCCTGGAACGGATCGGGGACATGCCGAGCACCTTCCGGGACGAGGGCACGCGCCACTTCCTGCGGGACGCCGACACCGCGATGGCAGCACTCCTGCGTGCGGACCCGCGCCCGCTCTACGTGACCGGCGAGACCGCGGCGCTGTCCGCGCTGGACGACGTCGGCAGTGTCACCAGGGACGCGGTGCACGTCCCGCACGGCGGGCTCGCGCACGGCACCCCCGAGGCGGTGTGGCAGGCGGTCCGGCCGCTGGTCGCCGCGGAGGCCCGCAAGAGCACCGACGCGGTCACCCGCGAGCTCGAATCGGCGCGCGGGCGGCGGGCGTTCGCGGCCGGCGTCGACGAGATCTGGCAGAGCGCCCGGGAGGGCCGGCTGCGGTTGCTCGCCGTCGAGGAGAACTACCAAGTCACGGTCCGCGACGGGGGCGGGGACCATCTGGTCCCGGCCGAGAGCGGCGACCTGGACGCCCGCGAGGACATCGTGGACGAGATCGTCGAGCAGTGTCTGGAGACCGGCGCCGACGTCCGCTTCGTGCCGGACGGGACGCTCGGCGGGGCCGACGGCATCGCGGGAGTGCTGCGGTACTGATTCCGCTACGGCGTCCGGCGCACGGCCAACCGGGCGGTCGGCGGTGCCGCCGTACGCCTCACACACTCCCGAACAGCGCGCTGAGTCCCCGCTCGACGGCCTCGCCGAGGTCCTCCTGCCCCGCGCCGACCACGGTGTAGGTGTGCAGCAGGAAGCGGCGCAGGACGGGTGTGTCGAACTGGAGGAGGGCCAGGCCGTACGGCGAGTGGAACTCCACGACCGTGGTGTCCCGGCCGCACGGCCAGATGTGCACGTCCCCGCCGCCGGCCGGGCCGCGCAACCCCTCCTCCAGCAGGGTGCGGGCGAAGGTCCAGGTCGCCCCCTGTCCGTCCAGGGTGACCTCGGGCGGGAAGTCGACGCACACGGCCAGCGGGTCGGTGGAGCGGTAGCGCAGGGTCGCGGGGACGGGCAGTTCCTGGTTCTCCGCGGTGATCAGACGGGCGCGGGCGGGCTGCTCGAAGGTCGTGTCCATGTTCTTAGGAGCTCGCAGCCGGCCTTTGCATTACGCCGGAGCGGACATGAGTTTATGTGACCTGCATCACAGGTATGCCGCCACGCCCCGCCTGCCTGTGCCAAACTCCTTAGAACACAGGGTCGTCGAACACACGGACTCCGACCGGCATCGACAAGAGGCCCTGTACGGCCGCCCCGTGAAGACTGTGGCATATGCCAGAAGCACCACCGTATCGTGTGTTGCCAAATCCCTTACAGCGCGTCGCAGCCTGTGCAACAGTCGTAACGGTCCCTCCGTCCCGCCTTGGTCGAACCGTCCCCGCATCGGAGTGCGTCATGCCGTCCCACCTCTCCGCGGACCGCCCCGCCGCCCAACCGCCAGGACGCGGCTCGGTCGACGCGCTCATCTCGCAGGCGCGGCGGCTCAAGGGCGACGTGGACGCCGTACGACGGGACGCCCCGAGTGACGGTTCGGACCCCCAGGACCGCTGGCAGCGCGCGCTCTGCGACCTCGCACTGCACCAACTCAGCGATCTGGACGCCCACTTGGCGCAGCTTCGGGACGGCCCGCCGCCCGCGCCGACGGCACCGGGTGCGGAGGACCCCGCGCGGACCGCGCCGCCCGCTCCCCGGCGCGGCTCGCTGCTCAGCCGGGTCGGCAGCGCGGAGTGGAACTTCCTGACGGACGAGGTGAGTTGGTCCGGGGAGCTCTACCGGATCCTGGGCCGCGACCCCGCCGCTCCCCCGCTCACCCTCGACGAACTCCCCTCCCTGGTGCTCGACGAGGACCGGCCCAGGCTGACGGCCATGGTCACCGGCTGTCTGGTCGACGCCCAGCGCATCGACGGCGAGTTCCGTGCCGTGCGCCCGGACGGCGAGGTGCGCACGGTCCACATGATGGGCGAGCCCGTGCTCGCCCCCGACGGCAGCACCGCCTCGATGTGGGCCGTCCTGCGCGACGTCAGCGAACTGCGGCGCAGCGAGCGGGCGGTGCGCGAGTCGCACGACTCGTTACAGCACCACAGGCAGCGCGCGCAGAGCGAGCACCGGCTCGCGGTCGAGCTCCAGGAGGCGGTGCTGCCACCCTGGCGCGGCTCCCTGCGGCTCCCGCACCAGGGCGCCGAGACCCTGGACCTCGCCGCCCACTACCTGCCGTCGTCCACCAGTGCCCTGATCGGCGGCGACTGGTACGACGCGCTCGAACTGGCCGACGGACAGACGCTGTTGAGCGTCGGCGACCTCACCGGCCACGGGGTCGCCGTGGCCTCCGGCATGGCCACCCTCCTCGGTGCCGTCCGCGGCATGGCGATGGCCGGCACCGAGCCCGGCCGACTGATGTCCCTGCTCAACCAGTTGCTCGACGCCACCGTCCAGCCCGCCCTCGGCAGCGCGGTCTGCTGCCGCTACCGACCCGAGACCCGCACCCTGGTCTGGGCACAGGCCGGGCACCCCGCCCCGCTGTTGTTCCGGGGCGGGACGGGGCGCAGGCTGCACTCCCCCGACGGCGTCCTCCTGGGCGCGACCTCCGGAGCCGTCTACGCGCAGGCCGAGGAGACCCTCGAACCGGGCGACCTGCTCCTGCTGCACACGGACGGACTGGTGCCCGGGCGCGGCAGCACGGCTGCCGTGAACCGCCTCCTCGACCTGGCCCCCCGGTTCGGCGAGGCGCGCACGGCACAGGACGGTGTGCGGATGGTCATGGAGGAGTTCGGTGAGACCGAGCGCGAGGACGACGCCTGCGTCCTCATCGCCAAGGTGACTTCATAACAACCTCACGCCCGTGCGCTGTTGCCACCCCTTCCCTTGGGCTTCGGCAGCGCCAGCCTGATCTCCTCGCGCAGCTCGTCGATCTTCGGATAGCTGGAGTACTCGGCGGTGAGCCGGTACATCTGGCGCAGCCGGTCCCAGGTGCGCCCCGAGGAGTTGGAGCCCATCGCCATCAGGGCCAACCGCGCGTACCGGTCCGCCTGTTCGGGGTCGTCCGCGATGAAGCAGGCGGACGCCATCGAGAGATGGTCGAAGATCTTCGACCGCTCCCGGCCGTCGTTGCGCAGCGACAGGGCCTTCTCGGCGTAGTGCTGGGCATGGGCGGCCGCGCCGGGCTCGAACTCCGCCAGGGTGCGGTAGGCCAGCGCCTGCATGCCGTACAGGTCCTCGTCCTTGAAGGTCTGCATCCAGCTCGGCGGCGGCACGTCGCTGCGGTCGGAGACGAAGAGGTCCTCCGCCTGGCCGAGGGTGCGGCGCATGGCCTGGCCCTTGCCCATGGACGCCTGCGCCCAGGCCTCGATGGTGTGGAACATGGCCCGGGTCCGCGGCAGCACCTGCTCGCCCGAGCCGGACTGGGCGAGTTTCATCAGGTCGAGCGCGTCGTCGGGCCGGCCCAGGTGCACCATCTGGCGGGCGGCGCGGGAGAGCGCCTCGCCGGCGCGGGGCCGGTCTCCGCCCTCTCGTGCCGCGTGCGCGGCGATGACGAAGTACTTCTGGGCCGTGGGTTCGAGGCCGACGTCGTGGGACATCCAGCCCGCGAGGACGGCCAGGTTGGCGGCGACGCCCCACAGGCGCCGCTGGAGATGGTCGGGGTGCCGGTAGGCGAGCATGCCGCCCACCTCGTTGAGCTGGCCCACGACCGCCTTGCGTTGCAGCCCGCCGCCGCGGGCCGCGTCCCAGGCCCGGAACACCTCGACCGAGCGCTCCAGTTCCTCGATCTCCTGCGACCCGATGGGGGCGGCCTCGTAACGGTCGAACCCAGCGGGGTCGGCGTGCAGGGGGTCGTCGAACTGGGGGGCATCGGCGCTGAGGGCCGGATCGGTGTGCAGCCAGTCGTGCATGGCAGTGCTGAGTACGGATCCCGCGGTGAGCGCGGCACCCGCGCCCACCAAGCCGCGTCGGTTGAGCATGAGGTCCATTCCCGTGAATTCGGTGAGGACCGCAGCGGTTCGGTCGGGCGCCCACGGCATGCCGTCGGGAGGCTCGGTGCTCCCGTCGCCCTGCCGTTTCCCCGTACGCCCGTGCCGGACCAGACCGAGGTCCTCGATGGTCACGACACGGCCGAGACGCTCGGTGAACAGGGCCGCCAGCACCCGCGGCACCGGATCGCGCGGGATCTCTCCCGTGTCGATCCAACGCCGGACCCGGGAGGTGTCGGTCGAGAGCTGGGGGTGGCCCATGGCCGCCGCCTGCCGGTTGACCAGCCTCGCGAGTTCACCCTTGGACCAGCCGGCCAGGCCGAACAGGTCCGAGAGTCGGGTGTTGGGTTGTCCGCTCACGTCAAGCCCCCAGGTTCTCGGCTGAGTTGACAGTAGCCCCGCGTCAGTTGCTCCGGGACTATTCGCCAGGGTTCGCCAGGGTGCGCCAGATGGTGTGCCACCGGGCATATGCGCTGAGGTAGGAACGCGCCACCCCGACCCGGACCGCACAGGGACATTCCCCAGGGTGCACCCGGTGGTCCGGGCCGGGCAGCGCACCGCCTCCCCAGGCACCACGCACCACCGCATCCAGCACCACGGCTCCTCCAGCACCACCGCTTCTCCAGGCACAGCAGGCACACGAAGGGATCTGTCTCTCCCATGTACGCAGCATCGTCCTCCGTGTCCGCCCCGCCCCGGTCGCCGCATCTCCGCCCGGCGGGCGGTGGCCCCTACCTCGACCCCGCGCGGCCGACGGCCCCCGTCCCGGGTACGGGCAGGGCACGGCGCGTTCCGGGGCTCGGCACCCAACCGCTCAGCGGGAGACTCGACTTGTCCGGCCCCCAGGGCGCCCAGCTGCGCACGGCGATCGCGTCGGTGCACCGGATCTGCCCGGAGTTCGCCCCGGTGCAGGTGCTCCGCCGCAGCGGACGCTCCGTGCTCCTGGTCGGCACGACGGGACGCAGCACGGCCGTCGCCAAGTGCTTACTCGACCACTCCCCGGTCTGGGCCGAGCGGATCAGGCACGAGATAGCCGCTTACCGGTCGTTCGTCCGGCACCGCCCTCCGGTGCGCGTCCCCCGACTGATCGCGGCGGACCCGGACAACTGCACCCTGGTCATCGAGCGGATGCCCGGACGGGCCGCGGCGCTGCACCGGCATCCGGCGGAGGCCCCGCCGCGCGCGGACATCAGAGCGGCACTCGGCGCGCTCTGCCGGCTCAACGCCTGGCGGCCGCCGGCGGGCACCTTCGACGCCCCGCTGGACTACGCGGCCCGTATCTCCCGCTACCACGAACTGGGACTGCTGACGGACCGGGACATGGGCGACCTGCAGAAACTGCTGCACGGCATCGCGCACTCGGCGGGCCGGCAGGGCATGGGCCAGTTCTGTCACGGCGACGCCCTGCTCTCGAACATCCTGCTCTCACCGGCCGGTCCAGTGCTGGTGGACTGGGAGCACGCGGGCTGGTATCTGCCGGGGTACGACCTCGCGACCCTGTGGTCGGTGCTCGGGGACGCTCCGGTGGCGCGCCGTCAGATCAGCCAGATCGCCCAGTCGGCGGGCCCGGCCTCACGGGACGCCTTCCTGGTGAACCTGATGCTGGTGCTGACCCGTGAGATCCGGACCTACGAAACAGCCGTGCAGCGTTCGATGCACGACTCGACCCCGGCGGCACCGGGCGTGGCCCACCCCGGTGCTGCGCCGTCCGGCGAGGAACAGCGGCTGCTGCTGAGGCGGCTGCACGACGACTGCCAGCTGGCCCGTCGGGCCGTACGCGCGGCGGTCGGCACTCGCTGACGGGGGCGATGGTCCGCGGTGCGCCTGTGGAGCGGCGTACCGCGGACTTTCGTGTGTCCGGCCCCGGTCAGTGGTGCACGCCACTGACGCCTCGCAGGCCCGCCCGCCTCCGCCACGAAACTCCCGTGAACCCGGATTGACAGGGGAAATCCCCTGCCCCTGGGCATGATTGACGGATCGTCGACAAGCCGGTAGCACTGACGCACGTCCGGCCCCGTTCGGCTCATCGCGCTCGATCGTCCCTGGAGGCTGCATTGCGAGGATCCGCGACCGACCCCAACAGAGCCACCCGGAGAGTGCTCGGCACCCTGGCCGGCACCGCCCTGCTGCTGCCTCTGCTCGGCGCGGCCCCGGCGCAGTCCGGGGACTCCGCGGCCGGCCTCCAGCGGGCCTTCGCCGCGGCCGCCGCCGAGTACCACGTGCCGCAGAGCGTCCTGCTCGGCGTCTCCTATCTCCAGTCCCGCTGGGACTCGCACGCCGGTGCCCCCAGTGTGACCGGCGGCTATGGACCGATGCACCTGACCGACGCCCGTACCGCGCTCGCCTCGGCACCGCACCACAGCGAGGGCACCGAGGACGCCCGCGGCGACAGCGCCCGCGCGGCCCTGCTCCCCGACCGGCAGGTGCCCCGGCTCAGTGAGGTCCCGGCCCGGCTGGAGACCCTGCCGAAGGCGGCCGAGCTGACCGGTCTGAGCGCCGGGGACCTGCGAACCGATCCGGCGGCGAACGTCGCGGGCGGTGCCGCCTTGCTGGCCGCGGCCCAGAAGGAACTGGGCGAGCCGCTCAGCGCGGACCCCGCGGACTGGTACGGCGCGGTGGCCCGCTTCTCCGGCGCGGACGACAGCGCGACGGCGGCGGCCTACGCCGACGACGTCTACGGCGTGCTGCGGACCGGCGAGGCGCGCACCACCGACGCCGGTCGGCAGATCGCCCTGGCCGCCCAGCCGGGTCTGGCCCCGGACACCGCGCAGCTCGCCCGTGCGGGCCTCAGGAAGCCGAAGGCGGGCGACACCGAGTGCCCGAAGACGGTGTCCTGCGAGTGGATCCCTGCGCCCTACGAGGAGTTCGGGGACCACGACTACGGCAACCACGACCTGGGAGAGCGTCCGGCCTCGCAGAGCATCAAGTACATCGTCATCCATGACACGGAAGGCGCCTGGGAGGGCGTCCTCAACCTGGTGCAGGACCCGACCTATGTGTCGTGGAACTACAGCCTGCGCTCGACCGACGGTCACATCGCCCAGCATGTGAAGGCGAAGGACGTCGCCTGGCACGCGGGCAACTGGTACATCAACGCCAAGTCGATCGGCCTGGAGCACGAGGGCTTCCTCGCCTATCCGGACTCCTGGTACACGGAGGCGATGTACCGGTCCTCGGCGCGGCTGGTGAAGTACCTCTCCGCGAAGTACGGCATCCCGCTGGACCGGCAGCACATCCTCGGCCACGACACCGTGCCGGGGCCGACGACCTCGACGGTTCCCGGCATGCACACCGACCCCGGCCCCTACTGGGACTGGCGGCACTACTTCGCGCTGCTGGGCCGGCCGTTCAAGGCGACCGCCACCAAGCAGGGCGGCCTGGTCACGATCCGGCCCGACTACGCCACCAACCAGCCGCAGTACACGGGCTGTGTCACCAGTGGGCAGCCCTGCGCCTCCCACGGTTCGAGCGAGGTGCGGCTCTACTCGGCCCCCGACGAGAGCTCTGCCCTGATCACGGACATCGGTGTGGGCAGGGCGCCCACGATCGGCGTCAACGACCTGTCGTCGCGGGTCTCCACCGGCCAGCAGTACGCGGTCGCCGGCCAGGACGGCGACTGGACGGCGATCTGGTACCTGGGCCAGAAGGCCTGGTTCAAGAACCCGCGCAAGACTCCGACCGCGGTGAACGCCGCCGGTCTCGTCGTGACGCCGAAGGCGGGCCTCGACAGCGTCCCGGTGTACGGCCGCGCCTACCCCGAGGCCTCCGCCTATCCGGCGGGGGTGCCCGCGCAGGCGGTGTCGCCGCTGCCGTACAAGGTGCTCAAGGACCAGAAGTACGTCGTCGGCGACAAGGTGCCCGGCGAGTACTACTACGCGGTCACCTTCGCGACGGACTCGCACAAGGTCGTGGTCGGCCAGGACCTGTACTACGAGATCCAGTACGGCCACCGGGTGGCGTTCGTGCGGGCGGCGGACGTCGACCTGGAGCCCTCGCTGCGGCGCTGGGCGGGGCAGCCGGGCGCATAGGTGACGTCGGGCAGGTGGCGGCTCCACTCCTCGCGGGTGAGGCCGCCACCGGCACGTCGGCACACGGTCGCGGCAGCTTGGTCCGGTCGGGTCGAGTAGGTCCGCGGCGGGGTGTGGTCGCCCGCCGCGTGGAGGCTGTCGCCGTCCGCGCCGAAGGCCAGCGCCGAGACCGTGTCGCCCGGGGTCGGCAGGGGTGATCCGATCCGGCGCCGGGAGGCCACGTCCCACAGCTGGAGGGTGCCTTCGTCGCCGGCGACCGCGAGGGTACGGCTGTCGGGGGCGAAGGCCAGCGCCGAGACGTACTGGTAGGTGGTGGTCTGGGGGTCGGCGAGCACCCCGAGCCGCCGGCCCAGGCGGCCGTCCCACAGCACGACCCGGCCGGACCCGTCGCCGACCGCGAGATACGCGCCGTCGGGGCTGAAGGCCAGCGAGGTGCCGCCACTGGGCAGGCGGCCGGCGGGCAGACGGGTGCCCGAGGGGAGGCGGTAGGCCTCGCCGCCCGTGGTGACGAGGAGGTCGCCGTCGGGGTGCAGGGCGACCGCTCCTGAAGTGGTGGTCAGGGTCCGGGTGGTCGCGCGCCGCTTCAGGTCCCAGAGCCTCACGCTGCCCGCCGACGGGCTCGGCAGGTCGGTGATCAGCAGGGAACGGTCACCGGGGCCGAAGGCGATCTGGGCCGGCGGGGTCCGGCCGAGGTCGGCGGAGGTCAGGACCGTGGTGACACGGCGGTGCGGGACGTCGTAGAGCCAGAGGCGTGGCGGTGCGGGCCGCGCGTTCGACGCCTCGATGCCGTAGGCGAGGGTGCGCCCGGTGGAGTCGAAGGCGAGGTGGGCGGCACACCCGTACAGCTCCACCGCCGGGTCGGGGACGCGGCACGGGGCCGTGCCGAGGTCGGCCAGGTGGCGTCCCGTGCCGGAGAGGAGCCGGAAGCGGATGTGCTCGCCGTCGGGGTCCGGGCGGGCCGTGGCCAGGAGTGCGCCGTCCGGGCTGTACGCCATGCCGATGGTCTGGGTCGTCGTCCAGTCGGGGGTGACCGCGTCGCCCAGGGTGAGGGTGTGCACGCTGGGGCCCCAGGTGCCCTCGGGGCCGCCGAGGTAGCGCAGCGTCCGGTGCGCGGTGTCGAGGCGGATGTCCTTGACGGTCTCGCCGGAGAGCCGGTGCCGGAAGACCGGGAAGACGGGGGTGGCGAGCCGCCAGACCAGGATCTCCTCCCCGTCCGAGGCGGCCATGAAGGCTCCGTCGGCGCTGAACTGGGCGATCTTCAGGCCGGCGTGGTCGATGTCGGCGATCTCGCGGCCGGTGTCGATGCGCCAGGCCCGGAAGCCGGTGGGGTCGATGACGCCCAGGGCGCGCCCGTCCGGGCTGAAGGTGATCTGTTCCTGGAGGCACTGCTGGGCGGATGCCGTCGGCAGCCACGGGGCGTCGATCTCCCGCCGGGTTCCGACGTCCCACAGTCGAAGCCGGGCGCCGGGGACGCACAGCGCGAGACGGCTGTCATCGGCGCTGACCACCGCGTCGGGAGCGGACAGATAGGTCAGGGTCGAGGTGCGCCGCTCCTGTCTGAGCTCCGCCAGGACGGCCATGAGCCGCGGCCAGCCGATGCGGCTGAGGTCGACGCTCGCGGGACTGCGGGGGTTCTCGACGTCCAGCAGTTTGCGGCGGGTGAGCGGGTCCCAGAGCTGTGTGTGTCCCCGGCTGCCCGCACGGTCGTAGACGACGAGGGTGCGGCCGCTGGGGCTCATCTCCGCGCCGCCGTCGGCGTCCGTGAGGGGGGTGCGGTCCTGGCGGCCCGTGGCGAGGTCGCGGACGGTGACGCGGGTGCCGTCGAAGACCGGGAGCCAGGTGGTGTCCCCGCGCGGGAAACCCGCGGTCCCCATCGCCCTGCCGAGGCCCGGCCGGCGGCCCAGGCTGCGGTGGGCGCTCACGTCCCAGCGGGTCACCCGGTCGGTGCCCACGCTGATCAGGGTGCGTCCGTCGGCGCTGAGCCGCCGCATGGTCCGCTTGCCGCCCTCCGGGTCGGTGAAGACGTCCTGTTCGCTCTGTGCGGCGGCCGCGAGCACCGCGGACCGGGTCTCGGGCAGGTCGGCCATCCGCCATGCGGCGAGGCCGAGCCGCATCGAGGTGACCGGGTCGGTGAGCCGCAGGCTCTCCGCCACGCCGACGAGCCGCCGTGCCTCCGCCTCCAGCCGGCGCTGCTCGCCCTCCCGGTTCTGCTGCCAGGCGACGAGTCCCGCGACCAGGCAGAGCACCACCAGCAGGGCCAGGGCGCCGACCCGGCCACCGCGCCAGAGCCGTTCACGGTGGCGTGCGTGTTCGGCGGCCCGGAGGAACTCCCTTTCCAGCGGGGTGAGTTCCGTGGAGTCGGTGGTGAAGTGCTCCTTGGCGGCGGCCAGTCGCACTCCCCGGTACAGGACTTCCGGGTCGCGGTCGACGGCCACCCAGGTGCCGGCCGCCTCGGTGATCCCGCGCTGGGCGCGCAGCCGTTCGCGGTCCTCGTCGATCCAGGTGCGCAGCCGGGGCCAGGCGGTGAGCACGGCCTCGTGGGCGAGGTCCACGGTCTCGTCGTCGACGGTGATCAGCCGGGCCCGGGCGAGCTGTTCGAGGACGAACGCGGTGTCGGGCCAGTCGGCGTCGGTGAGTTCGGCGCGGTCGGCGGGGCGCCGGGTGTCCGGGGTGCCCTGGCCGGGGGTGACCAGGCGCAGCAGGACCCGGCGGGCGGTGTCGGCCTGCGCCGGGGTGAGGCGCTCGTGGAGTTCCTCGGCGGTGCGGGCGATGGCTCCGTGGATGCCGCCGGCCTCCTCGTACGCCGCTTCGGTGAGCGTGCGGCCGTGGCGTCGGCGCCAGGTCTCCAGCAGGGCGTGGGACAGCAGCGGCAGCCCGCCCGGCTCGTCCGCGATCTCCTCCAACAGCCGTGCCGTCAGCGCCCGTTCGACGACCAGTCCGCCGAGGGCGGCGGGCCTGACGATGGTCTCGCGCAGTTCGTCCGGGCCCATGGGCGCCACCAGCAGCGTGGCGTCCTGGGCGGCCTCGGCGAGATCGCGGTGGCGGGTGAGATGGCCGTAGAAGTCCGCGCGTACGGCGATCACGACGCGGGTGCGGTGGCTGGTGGCGGCGAGGAGCCGGTCCAGGAAGCGGGACCGCTCCTCGGGGTCGGTGCAGAGGGTGAAGACTTCCTCGAACTGGTCGACCACGATCAGGGACGCCTCGGACGCCAGGGTCTCGGCGTGGGTCCGGAAGGGGTGCGGTCCCGGGGAGAGCACATGGGCCCGCCCGCCGGTCCTCGGGATCAGACCGGCGCGCAGCAGGGAGGACTTGCCGCTGCCGGAGGGGCCGACGAGGACGACGACGGGGTTGTCGCCGACCATCCCGGCGAGCCGCTCGACCAGCCGGTCGCGGCCGAAGAACCGCTCGCGATCAGCGGTGTCGAATCTCGCCAGGCCCAGGTAGGGGGCCTGGCCCGGGTCGTCGGCGGCCCGCCGTTCCTCGGTCGCCTCCTCGGACGCCTGCTGCCAGCGCCGCTCCCAGTCGGCGGTGTCGCCGTCGCAGGCGGCGACATAGGCGAGGGCGACCTGGAGGGAGGGGAGCCGGTCGCCGGTCGCAGCCTGGGCGAGGGTCGCGGTGGAGTAGTGGGCGCGTGCCGCCATGGCCCGGTAGGTGGGGCCGCCGGCCTCCTGCCGTAACTTCCGCAGCTCGTAGGCGAATCGGGCGACGGGCCCCTCGGTCGGGTCCAGCGGTCGCTCGCGTCGCCCCATGGCTCTCCCCTGTGTTCCCGTCGGCGCGGCCGGTCGCCGATCTCGCACGCTATGGACCGACGCGGCCCCGGGGCACGGCAGTTCCGCCCGTGGGACAGGAGCCCGGGAAATTGTCTGAAGTGGTGAAAGGGGGCTGCCGGACAACTCCCCGGTCGCGAAAGCTGGGATCACGGCACCCCGGGGCTTCGCCGCGGCGGGCGGAGAGGGGGAATCCCGGGTGTGACCGTGCGGGGCCGGACGACCGACCGTGCCCGCGGGCGGCTCCGGAAGGCCATTGACGGGGGAACTGGCCTTCCGGAGCCCACGGCGACAGCGCGCGGCCTACGGCGGCATCGCGCGAGACGTGTTCAGCCCTGCTGGAACAGCTCCGCCGGCAGGGGCTTGAGGAGGGCGTAGAGGTCGTCCGTGATGGGGCGGTCCCAGGCGGCGATGGTCACCAGGACATTGTCGCTGCGGTCGAACTGGACGCAGGCGATCCGGCTCTCGGAGAGCTTGAGGCGGCGCACGATCAGGAGGTTGTCGCCCTGCATCACCGGCACGTCCTCGGTGTCGGTGACGGTCACCTCCTCGTCGTTCTCCAGCGCGAGAAGCAGCTGCGCCACCTCGAAGGGGACCTGACCCTCGGGGACCTCACGGGCCGGCGAGCCCTCGGGGAGGTTGCCGATGATCATCGCGGGGCCGCGGCCGCCGAAGAGGTCGTAGCGCAGGAAGACGCCCTGGCAGGTGCCGTCGGGGGCGGGCAGGAGCCCGGCGCCGAGGTTGCCGGGCCAGTCGCCCGGATCCATGGCCAGTACGTCGAAGTCTGGACCGGCGGGGGTGGCGCTGCGGCGGCGGAGGAACGACATGCGCCCATGGTAATGGGCGGTGCGGTGGTCGTGCGGGTGCAGGCGAGTGGGGGTTGATCGCGCAGTTCCCCGCGCCCCCTAGGTGGAACGACTCACCGTTCGCAGACCAGTACTGTCCGTTCCCAGTTTCCGAAAGACGGACGACAACAGGCGTATCGCCACTGACTCGTCCACGCTCATCTCCCTCGCGATCTCCGTCTCCGTCCGGCCCTCCGCCGCCAGGTCCGCCGCCCGGCGTTCTCGGGCCGTGAGAGCGTCCGTCTCCGTGCTGTGCAGGCGGCGCGGGCGCAGGCCCGCCGCGGTCAGTTCGTCGCGGGCGGTCACGATGAGGCCGTCGGCGCCGCACTGCACGGCGGTGTCCAGACCCCGGTAGAGGCTCTCCGCCGCCTCCCGGGCACGGCCCGTGCGGCGGAGTTCCGTGCCCAGGGCCACCAGCGCGCAGGCGAGCTCATAAGCGGCCGGGGAGCGTTCCAGGTGGGACACGGACTCCTCCAGCAGCTTCACCCGGGTCGAGCCCGAGGCGACCTCGGCGGCCAGCCGCAGCGCCTGGCCCACGGCCGAGGGGGCGCCGAACTGGCGGGCCCGCGCGACGGCTTCGCGGGCGGTGGCCATCGCGCGGTCGGGGGCCTCCCGGGCCTCGGCGCGGGCCAGGTGGAGCTGCCAGGGGCACCACGCGGGGTTGCGCACGCCGCGCGGTTCCAGGCGGCGGCCCGCGGAGGCCAGCTCGGCGGCCGCCTCCTTGGTGAGGCCGCGGGCCAGGAGGAGTTCGCCGTACACGGTCTGGGCGTCGGGGAAGACGACGGCGGCCGGGAAGGGCGCCCCGAAGCAGTAGTCGTCGGCGATGCGGGCGGCCTCGGCGAGGCGGCCGCGGGCCAGCAGCACCTCGATGAGGATGCCCACCGCGTACCAGTGGGCCGGGGTGCCGGGGCCGACGCGCTCGGCGAGGCGCAGGCCGGCGCGGACGAAGTCCTCGGCCTCGGCGAGGCGGCCGCGGCGGTAGCGGACGTAGGCGAGCAGGGTGTAGGCGAAGGAGAGATGGGCGCCGCGCCAGCCCTGGCGTTCGAAGTCGGCGATCCCGGCGGCGAAGAGCTCCTCGGTGCGGCCGGGGCGGTCGGCGTACATGAAGGCCAGGGCGACCAGGACCGGCACCTCGAAGCCGCGGTCGGGCTCGGCCCACCCGAGGCCTCCGGCGAGGGCGCGCTCGGCGTGGTGGAGGGCGACGTGGGCGGGTTCGCCGCGCAGCACGGCGTCCCAGGTGCGCAGGCCGATGATGTACCGCTCGGTGAGGTCGCGGCCGGTGAGCCGGTCGGCGAGGCGGGCCATGCGGCGCGAGCGGGAGGGGTGGTCGGGCTCGTCGGCGCGGAAGGCGTCCCACATGAACTGCTCGGCGACCATGCGCAGCTTGACGCGGGCGTCGCCGGTGACCTTGATCTCGCGGGCGAGGGTGTCGGAGGCCTCGGCGAGTCGGTCGCTGTGGGCGAGGACCTGGGAGAGCCGGTAGACGATGCGGTGGCGCAGGTCGGGGGCGGCGATGGGCTCTTCGAGGGCGGCGCGCAGGTGGTTGACGGTGGTGGCCGGTTCGGTGAGCAGGGAGGCGCTGCCCAGTTCGTACAGGACGGTGGCCCGGTCCTCGAAGGCCGGGGGTTCGCGCAGGGCGCGGCCGAGGTAGCGGCGGGCCGCGTCGGGGGCGCCGGAGCGGAGGGTCTCGGCCGCGGCGGCGCGCAGCTGCTGGACGACCCAGGGGTCGCCGTCGGGGTGGGTCTCCAGGAGGTGGCGGGCCGCGGCGGCGGCACCCCGGCCGTCGTTCACGACGCACCAGGCGGCCTGGCCGTGCAGGGCGACGCGGACGCCGGGCGGGATGGCCCGGTAGACGGCGGTGGCGATGAGCGGGTGGACGAACTCCAGGGACTCGACGCCGGTGAGGATCCGGGCGCCGCGCAGTGCGTCGGCCGCGTCGGCGGCCTCTTCGTGGCCGAGTCCGGCGACGGCGGCCGCGAGGTGGGGGTGGATCTCGGTGCCGAGGACGGCGCAGGCCCAGGCGAAGCGGACCGTGGAGGTGCCGAGCCGTTCGAGGCGGGCGACCAGTCCGCTGCCCTTGACGGCGGCCGCGAGGTCGCGCAGGAGGTGGGCGGCGTCCTCGGTCGGGGTGACGCCCCGGTCGCGGACCTTGGCGGTCAGCTCGACGGTCTCGAAGGGGTTGCCCGCGGTGACGGCCCAGCACTCGCGGCAGAACGCGTCGTCGGCGTGGGTGCCGAGGGTCTCGCGCACGAGGCTGGCGACGGCGGCGGCGCTCAGGGGCTCCAGGTCGAGCGGACGTCCACCCGCCCGGCCGGGCAGGGCCCTGAACGGCTCGGCGTGGTCGGGGAGTTCGTCCGGGCGGTAGGCGACGACGACGAGGATCGGGAGCTCCTCGGCGCGGGGTGCGAACGCGGCGAGCCAGCGCAGGGACTCGGGGTCGGCCCAGTGGGCGTCGTCGAGGACGAGCACCATCGGGGCGCGCAGGACGGCGAGATGGGTGAGGACCCAGTCGAGTCCGTCGCGCAGGCCCTGCGGGTCGGGCGGTGCTCCGTCGGTCGGGGCGCACAGGCCGAGGGCGGGCCCGACGATGCCGTACCAACTGCCCAGCCGGTCACGGAGATCGGCTTCGGCGGCGTCGGCGAACTGCGGCTGGAGCAGCTGCCGGGCGACATGGAAGGCGACCCGCTGCTCCTGGTCGCCGCCGCGGGCGGCCAGCACGGCGCAGCCGCGGGCGGCGGCGCGGCGGCGGATCTCGGCGAGGAGGGTGGTCTTGCCGATGCCGGGCCGCCCGGCGACCGCGAGCAGGGCGCCGCGCGGGCGCGCGTGGGGTTCGGCACCGTCCGGGCGCAGCCCGGTGAGCTCCGCCAACGCCTCGTCGACGGCGGCGAGTTCACTCTCCCGCTCCAGGAGAGCCCTTCTGCTCAGCGCACTGCGCTGCATCATGGCGCACCCCCCGTCACGGTGGTGGACCCGCGCGGGGAGCGAGTGCGCACCGTGACCTACAGGCACCTCAGCGTACGCCTCCGGGGTGCCGCGCGAGCCCGAGTCGGCGCACTCGGTGGGGTGCTGGAAGAGGTGTTCGTACGGCCGCCGCGCGGGACCCGGCCAGGGCGAGCCGGGCGTCCCTGGTGATCGGGTCCTGCGTACGGCTGACGACAGGTTCAGGTGAGGTCGAACTCGCCTTCCCGCGCCCCTGACACGAACGCGCCCCACTCCGCGGGGGTGAAGATCAGGGAGGGGCTCTCCGGCCGGTCGCTGTTGCGCATCGCGATGAACCCCTCGACGAAGGCGATCTGGACATCCCCCAGACCACGGCTGCTCGAGTGCCAATCGGCGTTGCTCAGGTCCAGCTCCGGCTTGTCCCAGCCCATGAGCGGCTGCTGCTGGATGGTGGTCTCGGCCACGTCCGTGCTCCTCCCGATCGCTTCGTCCGCGGCCAGCCTAGCGATCCACTTCGGCCGCCGACAGGCCACGTGAGGGGGACCTTTCCGGGGGCATTTCACGCATCCGGCGGCTGGGACCCCACGAGCCACATGGAGAAGAACTGCGATCCGCCGCCGTAGGCGTGTCCCAGCACCCTGCGGGCGCCGTCGACCTGGTGTTCCCCGGCCTGTCCGCGTGCCTGGAGCGCGGCCTCCGCGAAGCGGATCATGCCGGAGGCGCCGATCGGATTGGTGGAGAGCACTCCGCCCGACATGTTGACGGGCAGGTCCCCGTCCAGTTCGGTCACCCCGGCCTCGGTGAGCTTCCAGCCCTCGCCCTCGTCGGCGAAGCCGAGGTTCTCCAGCCACATGGGTTCGTACCAGGAGAACGGCACGTACATCTCGACGGCGTCGATGTCCCGGCGCGGGTCGGCGATTCCGGCCTGCCGGTACACGTCGGCCGCGCAGTCCTTGCCGGCCTGCGGCGACACGGCGTCCTTGCCGGCGAACAGGGTGGGCTCGCTGCGCATGGCGCCGCCCAGCATCCAGGCCGGGGGCCGGGGCGCTCGGGCGGCTCCGGCGCGGTCGGTGAGCACCATCGCGCAGGCGCCGTCGGAGGAGGGGCAGGTCTCCGAGTAGCGGATCGGGTCCCAGAGCATCGGCGAGGCCTGGACCTTCTCCAGGGTGATGTCGTGCTCGTGGAGATGCGCGTACGGGTTCTTGAGCGCGTTGCGGCGGTCCTTGTACGCCACCAGCGAGCCGACCGTGTCGGGGGCGCCGGTGCGCCGCATGTACGCGCGCACGTGCGGCGCGAAGAAGCCGCCCGCCCCGGCCAGCAGGGGCTGCTGGAAGGGGATCGGCAGGGACAGGCCCCACATGGCGTTGGACTCGGACTGCTTCTCGAAGGCGAGGGTGAGCACGGTGCCGTGCACCCGGGCCGCGACCAGATTGGCGGCGACCAGCGCGGTGGAACCGCCGACGCTGCCCGCGGTGTGCACCCGCAGCATGGGCTTGCCCACCGCGCCGAGCGCGTCGGCCAGGTACAGCTCCGGCATCATGACGCCCTCGAAGAAGTCGGGCGCCTTGCCGATCACCACGGCGTCGATGTCGGCCCAGGTCAGCTCGGCGTCGTCGAGGGCCCTTCGGGCCGCCTCCCGGACGAGCCCGGCGATCGACACGTCCCGGCGCGCCGCCACGTGCTTGGTCTGGCCGATGCCTACGACGGCCACGGGCTCCTTGCTCATCGCGGATCCCCTTCGAGTACGGCGACCAGGTTCTGCTGGAGACAGGGCCCGGAGGTGGCGTGGGCGAGGGCGCGGTCGGACTCGCCCCGGTGGATGCGGGCGGCGGCCTCGCCGATGCGGGCGAGTCCGGCGGCCATCATGGGGTTGGCGGCGAGGGCCCCGCCGGACGGGTTGACCCGCACACCGTCACCGAGCCCGAGCGCCTTGCGCAGCACGACCTCCTGCGAGGAGAACGGCGCGTGCAGCTCGGCGGTGTCGACGGGCCGTTCGAAGGCTCCGGCCCTCTCGGCGGCCAGCCGGGTGGAGGGCGAGTCGGTGAGGTCGCGGACGCCGAGGGAGTGGGCCTCGATGCGGTGGTCGATGCCGCGGATCCAGGCGGGGCGCTCGCACAGCTCCCTGGCCCGCTCGCCCGCCGCGAGGACGACGGCGGCGGCTCCGTCGCCGATGGGCGGGCAGTCTCCGGTGCGCAGCGGCCGGACGAGGTAGTCCCCTTGCGGAACCTGGCCTTTGAGCTGCGCGTGCGGGTTGTCGGTCGTGCGGCTGCGGGCGCCGATCGCCGCCAGTTCGCGCTCGTTCGTCTCGCCCGCGTCGATCAGCGCCTGCGCCTGGAGGGCGGCGAGGGCGACGGAGTCGGGCCACAGGGGGGCGAGGTAGTACGGGTCGAGCTGCCGGGTGAGCACATCGCGCAGGGAGCCGGGCGAGGACTTGCCGTAGGAGTACACCAGCGCGGTGTCGGCGTCCCCGGACAGCAGCTTGGTCCAGGCCTCGTACAGCGCCCACGCCCCGTCCGTCTCCACGTGCGACTCGGAGATGGGCGGCCAGGCGCCGACGCCGTCGAGGGCCAGCGTGAAGGAGAAGGCGCGGCCCGCGAGGTAGTCGCAGGACCCGGAGCAGGTGAAGCCGATGTCGGCGGTCTTCAGGCCGGTCCGGTCGAGGACCTCGTGCAGGACCGGCATGAGCATCTCCACCTCGGACAGTTCCGCGGTGGAGCGCCGGGTGTCGGACTGGGCGTGGGCGACGACCGCGATGTCCCGGGTCACAGCAGCTCCTTGTAGGTGTCGTACTCCGCGTCGGGTTCGCCGGTCGGCCGGTAGTGGTCCGGATAGCGGCCGCCCTCGGTCCACACCGGCTCGACCCTCAGGCCCATGCGCACCTGGTCGTACGGGATCCCGCCGATCCGGCCGTGCAGCGCGAGGTCGGCGCCGTCGAGGGCGATGTGGGCGTAGACGTACGGCACCTCGATGTCGAGGTTCTTCGCCTTGATGTTGACGATGCAGAACGTGGTGACGGTGCCGCGGGGCCCCACCTCCACCTGCTCCGCCGTGGCGACACCGCAGGTGGGGCAGGCACCCCTCGGGGGCACGTAGACCTTGCGGCAGGACGGGCAGCGCTCGCCGACGGCCCGCCGTTCGCTCTCCAGCGCCTTGATGTAGGCGGTCTGGGCGCGGCCCGGTGAGTAGGTGTAGTCGAGGCGGGCCTCGGCGACGATGCCGTGGACCGGGTCGTCGAACTCGCCCGCGTGGGCGGTGACTTCGGGGTCGTCCCCGTCGTACGGCTCGAAGCAGGCGATGTCGGTGATGGCACCGACGCGTTCCTCGGCCCAGCGGACGCGGACCCGCATGCCCGTCTGCACGGCCTCGGGGCCGGGGGCGTCGAGGGCGTGCAGGAGGGCCGTGTCGGCGTGGTCGAGCTTGACAAGTACCCAGGCGAAGGGCGTGTCCAGCGGCTGGCCGCGGCGCGGTTCGTGGTTCCAGGCCCAGGTGGTCACGGTGCCGGTGGACCCGACGGCGACGAGGTCACCGAGCTCCTCGGCGGTGACGGGGTCGTACTCGACCGGCGGGACCAGGGTGCGGCCGTCACCGGTGCGGACGCCGAGGATCACGCGCTCCCGCAGCCCGGTCAGGAAGGCGCTCTGCACGGGGCTGAGCGAACGGGTGAAGGGGAACTCGACGACGAGGGGTGCTTTGAGGACTTCGGGCATAGGAGCGTGCCTCCTTGGAGGTCGGGTGCGGGGGGCGCCCTGCAAGGGGCGCGGGGAACTGCGCGACCAGCCACAACGAGGCCGCAGCCGTGAACCGGCCGAGGCCGGCGCAGCTCTAAGCACGCCTGTAGACGGGCGGCCGCTTCTCCGCGAACGCGCGGGCACCTTCCTTCGCATCGGCCGTGTCGAAGATCGGCCACCCCCGCTTCAGCTCGGCGGCCAGCCCGTCGGCCTCGGTCATCTCGGCCGTCTCGTAGACCGAGGCCTTGACCGCCTCCACCGCCAACGGGCCGCAGGCGTTGACCTGTTCGGCGATCTCCAGGGCCTTGTCGAGTGCGGTGCCGTCCGGGACGACGTGCCCGATCAGGCCGATGCCGGCGGCCTCGCGCGCGGTGTACGGGCGTCCGGTGAGCAGCATCTCCAGCGCGTGGGTGCGCGGGATCTGGCGTTGCAGCCGGACGGTGGAGCCGCCGATCGGGAACAGCCCGCGCCTGACCTCGAAGAGCCCGAAGGTCGCGGACTCGCCGGCGACCCGGATGTCGGTGCCCTGGAGCATCTCGGTGCCGCCCGCGACGCAGTGGCCCTCGACGGCCGCGATCACCGGCTTGCGCGGGCGGTGGTGGCGCAGCATCGCCTTCCAGTGCAGGTCGGGGTCGGCGTTCAGCCGCTCCCGGTAGTGCTCGCCCTCGATGCCCTTGCCGGCGAGCGCCTTGAGGTCCATGCCGGCGCAGAACGTGCCGCCCGCCCCGGTGAACACGATCGACCGGATCGAGTCGTCCGCGTCGGCCTCGACCCAGCCGTCGTACAGGCCGACCAGCATCGGCAACGAGAGCGCGTTCTTCGCCTGAGGCCTGTTGAGCGTGAGCACCAGTGTGGCGCCCTCGCGGCGGATGTCGAGATGTTCCGTCCCACCCATCGCCCGTCTCCCCTCTGCCAGAACGAGAACAGGTTGCAGGAGCCGCCGACGCACTTCAAGAGTTTTCTGACAGTCAGTCAGATTTCTTCGCGCGAACCCTTCCCACTCACGCCGCCCTTTGCTCTGATGACCGGCGAACCGTCCAGGAGCCAGGCCGTGCGAGGTCAGGAGGAGCCGGTGGAGTACAACCTTGCCGACCTGTTCGAGTCGGTCGTCGACGTGGTGCCGGACCGTGAGGCGCTGACCTACATCGACATCCCGGGTACGGGTGCGGAGCGCCGATTGACGTACGCGGAACTGGACGCCGCAGCCAATCGCATCGGCCACCACCTGCTCGACAGCGGGGTACGAGCCGGTGAGCACGTGGGGCTGCACCTCTACAACGGGGTGGAGTACGTGCAGACGCTGCTGGGCTGCATGAAGGCGCGGATCGTGCCGGTCAACGTCAACTACCGCTATGTGGAAGAGGAGTTGGTCTACCTCTACCGGGACGCGGACCTCGCGGGGCTGGTCTTCGACGCGGAGTTCACGGACCGGGTGGCGGCCGCGCTGCCGCACGTGCCACGGCTGCGGCACCTGGTGCGGGTCGGGGCCGAGCGACCGGGCGGGCCGCCGGCGGCGGACTTCGGCGACGCCGAGGCGTCCGGGTCCGCGGAGCGCGGCTTCCCGGCGCGCTCGGGCGACGACCAGTTCATCATCTACACCGGCGGCACCACCGGTATGCCCAAGGGCGTGATGTGGCGTCAGGAGGACCTGTTCTTCTCGGGGTTGGGCGGTGGCGCGCCGACCGGTGAGCCGGTCAAGCGGCCCGAGGAGCTCGCCGAGCGCGTCGCCGCGGGCGGCTCCGGCCTCACCTTCTTCCCCACTCCCCCGCTGATGCACGGCACCTCCACGCTGACCACGCTCATCGGCTTCAACTGGGGCCAACGGGTCGTGCTGCACCGCAAGTTCGTGCCCGAGGAGGTGCTGCGGACCGTGGCGGCGGAGCGGGTCAGCGCCATGTCGCTGGTGGGCGACGCGATGCTGCGGCCCCTCATCGACGCGCTGGACGGACCACTGAAGGGCACCGACATGTCGTCGCTGTTCAGCGTCTCCTCGTCGGGTGCGATCATGTCGGACACGGTGAGCCGGCAGTTCCGCGCACTCGTCCCGCACGCCATGCTGCTCGACAACTTCGGCTCCTCCGAGTCGGGCTTCAACGGGACCGCGACCGACGACTCGGGACCCGAGCGCGGCTTCCGCGTCCGGGTCAACGCCCGTACCCAGGTGGTCGACCCCGCGACCCACGAACCCGTCGCCGTGGGCGAGGTCGGGCGGGTCGCGCAGTGCGGCCATGTGCCGCTCGGCTACTACAACGACCCCCGCAAGACCGCCGAGACCTTCTTCGAGAAGGACGGTGAGCGCTGGGTGCTGCTCGGCGACATGGCCACCGTGGACGAGGAGGGGGTGGTCACCGTCCTCGGGCGGGGCTCGCAGTGCATCAACACGGGCGGCGAGAAGGTGTACCCCGAGGAGGTCGAGCAGGCGCTCAAGGCCCATCCGGACGTGTACGACGCGCTCGTGGCCGGGGTGCCGGACGTGCGGTGGGGGCATCATGTGGCGGCCGTGGTGCAGTTGCGCGAGGGCGCGGACCGGATGTCCCTGGACGCGCTCCAGACGCACTGCCGGACCCGGCTCGCGGGCTACAAGGTGCCGCGCCAGCTGGTGATCGCGGAATCCATCCGCCGGTCCCCGAGCGGCAAGGCGGACTACCGGTGGGCGCAGAAGGTGGCGGTGGCGGCGGACGGGTGAGCGCCGAATCCCGACCCTCCTGCGATTGAACCGAACGTGACGTGCGACCGTACTGGTGGTGGCAGGCTCGGTCACCGGGCCCTGTTCGTCATGCCGTCGCGGCAGGACCGCACGTCACAGCAAGACCGCACGGAAGGACCACCGGGTGTCGCTCTTCACTCGCTCTCGCCAACTGCCGGACACCGCTGGGGGCGAGGGGGACGCGGACAGTGGGGGTGCGACGGGGGAAGAAGTGACGCAGGAGGCCGCTGAGGAGACGGCGTCGGCCCAGGAGGCCGACGGGACTCTCTCCACGGACGACCCCGGCTCCCCGCGCCCGGGCTGGTTCGGCTGGCGCCGCCGCTACCCCCGTACGGCGCGCGGGGTGTCCGTGGCCACGAGCGTGCTGTCCGGTGTGCTGGTCCTGCTGGTGCTGCTGTTTCCCAACCGGCTCGACCACATGAACCTCCGGTCGTTCTTCCGGCTGCCCGTGGAGGCGATCGTCCTCGCGGCCGTGCTGCTCGTGCTGCCGCCGAAGGCACGCCGGATCGCCGCCGTCGCCTTCGGGGTCTTCCTCGGCCTGTTCAGCCTCCTGAAGTTCATGGACATGGGCTTCTACCAGACCCTTGCCCGGCCGTTCGACCTGGTCTTCGACTGGATCATGCTGGGCAACGCGACGGACTGGCTGCGGGAGACGTTCGGCCGCACCGGCGAGGTGCTCGCGATCATCGGGGTGATCGTCCTGATCATCGCGCTCCTCGTGCTGTGCACCCTCGCGGTGGTGCGGCTGACGAACGTCATGTCCCGGCACCGGCCCGTGGCGGTGCGCACCACGCTCGTCCTCGCGACGGTGTGGGTGACCTGCTTCATGGTCGGCGTGCAGTTCGGCGGGGTCACCTTCGCCACCAAGGGCAACACCGAGTTCCTCGCCAACCGTGTGCAGCATGTGCGCAACGGACTGGGGGACGCCAAGGTCTTCGAGAAGGAGTCCGCCGTCGACGCCTTCGCGGCCACTCCTCCCGACCAGCTCCTGGGCGGCCTGCGTGGCAAGGACGTCCTGTTCACCTTCATCGAGAGCTACGGCCGGGTGGCGATCGACGACCCGGCGATGGCACCGGAGATGGACGCGACGCTGAAGCAGGGCGACGCGACGCTCAGGTCGGCCGGTTTCGCGTCGCGCAGCGGCTGGCTCAGGTCCCCCGTGACGGGCGCCGGCAGCTGGATGGCCCACTCGACGTTCCTGTCCGGGCTGTGGGTCAAGAACCAGCAGCGGTACCTGAACCTCACCTCCAGCGACCGCGCCACCCTCACCAGCTACTTCCAGAAGACCGGCGACTGGCGCACGGTCGGCATCGTGCCGGGGGTGCGCAAGTCGTGGCCCGAGGGCAAGTACTTCGGTCTCGACCACATCTACGACTCCAAGCACCTCGGCTACAAGGGCCCCTACTTCAGCTGGACGCCGGTGCCGGACCAGTTCAGCCTGGAGGCCTTCCAGAAGCTGGAGCACGGCAAGAAGAACCGGGACCCGATCATGGCGGAGATCATCCTGGCCTCCAGCCACAACCCCTGGTCGCCGATCGCCCACACGATCGACTGGAACGACCTCGGGGACGGTTCGATCTTCGAGCAGATCAAGAAGGAGGGCACCAACCCGACCGAGGTCTGGAAGAGCCAGGAGCGGGTGCGCACCGAGTACCGCAAGGCCATCCAGTACTCCGTGGACAGCCTGACCCAGTGGATGCAGCGCTACGGCGACGAGAACACCGTCCTCGTCTTCCTCGGCGACCACCAGCCCGTCCCGACCGTCACCAAGGGCTCCGCGAACAGGGACGTCCCGGTCACGATCGTCGCCAAGGACCCGAAGGTGCTGGACCGGGTGGCCGACTGGCACTGGACCGAGGGCCTCAAGCCCGCCGACAACGCCCCGGTGTGGGGCATGGACAAGTTCCGCGACCGCTTCATGACAGCCTTCGCGAAGTGACCACCGGCGCCGCCGGGAAAGGCACGCCGACGGCCACCGGCAGGTCCCGTCAGCCCGCGAACCGGTCCCGCAGCTGACGCTTCAGGATCTTCCCGCTCGCGTTCCGCGGCAGCTCGTCCACGAACAGGATCCGCTTGGGTGCCTTGAAGTGGGCGAGCTTCTCGCGGGCGTGGGTGAGGAGTTCGGCCTCGGTGACCTCGCCGCGGGGGACGACCACCGCCGTGACGGCCTCGATCCAGCGCTCGTCGGGCAGGCCGATGACGGCGACCTCGGCGACCGCCTCGTGAGTGTAGAGCGCGTCCTCGACCTGGCGTGAGGCGACCAGCACCCCACCGGAGTTGATGACGTCCTTGACCCGGTCGACGATCGTGAAGTAGCCGTGCGCGTCCCGCACCGCTAGGTCCCCGGAGCGGAACCAGCCGTCCCGGAAGGCCGCCTCGGTCTCCTCGGGCTTGTCCCAGTACCCCTCGCACAACTGCGGTGACCTGTAGACGATCTCGCCCGGTGTGCCGTCGGGCACGTCCTTGCCGTCCTCGTCCACGACCCGTGCGTCGACGAACAGGACCGTGCGGCCGCAGGAGTCCATCCGCCCCTTGTGCTCGTCGGGTGCGAGGACGGTCGCCAGCGGGCCGATCTCGCTCTGGCCGAAGCAGTTGTAGAAGGCCAGCTTCGGCAGACGCTCGCGGAGGCGTTCCAGGACGGGCACCGGCATGATCGAGGCGCCGTAGTACGCCTTGCGCAGTCCGCCGAGGTCCCGGGTGGCGAAGTCGGGGCGGTTGGACAGGGCGATCCACACCGTCGGCGGCGCGAACAGGCTGTCCGCGCGGCCCTGTTCGATCAGGTCGAAGAGGCGGTCGCCGTCGGGCCCGTCGAGGATGATGTTCGTCGCGCCGACCGCGAGGTAGGGCAGCAGGAAGACGTGCATCTGCGCCGAGTGGTACAGCGGCAGCGAGTGCACGGGCCGGTCGCCGGCGCTCAGATCGCAGGCGGTGATCGCGCTCAGGTACTCGTGCACCAGGGCGCGGTGGGTCATCATCGCGCCCTTGGGCAGGGCCGTCGTCCCGGAGGTGTAGAGCAGCTGGACGAGGTCCTCGCTGCGGGGTTCGGGGCCGTCGTACGGCACCGCCGCGTCGAGCCGTGCCAGCAGGGAGCCGTCGGTGTCCCGCAGGGGCAGCGTGCGCACGCCGGACGGAAGCCGGTCCGCCAGGTCGGGATCGGCGAGGACCAGCGTGCTCCCCGACTGGCCGACCAGGTAGGCGAGGTCGTCCCCGGTGAGGTTCTGGTTGACCGGCACATGCACCAGCCCGGCGCGGGCGCAGGCGAGGAAGCCGATCAGGTACGCGTCGGAGTTGTGGCCGTAGGCCCCGACCCGGTCGCCGCGCGAGAGACCCTCGCCGAGGAGCACGCTCGCCGCGCGCGAGACCGCGTCGTCGAGCTCCTCGTAGGTCCACGAGCGCTCGCCGTACTCCACCGCGACGCGCGCCGGAGTACGCCGGGCGCTGCGGCGCAGCACCCCGTCAACCGTGCTTCCCTGTCCTGACGTCATTCGGGACAACCTACCGGTTGGTACGCTCAACCGCCCCTTCCCTCAATGACGTTGGGAGGCACGATGCGCACCCGCCCCAGACGCACGGTCGTCGCGGCCGTCGCCCTGTTCGCCGCCGTCGGCACACTGCCGGCCGCCGCCGCGCAGGACCGGCACCAGGAACAGCGCCATCCGTCCCACGGCGGTCTGTCCGCCACCATCCGCTACACCGAGTACGGCATCCCGCACATCCTCGCGAAGGACTACGCGGACCTCGGCTTCGGCACCGGGTGGGCGCAGGCCGCCGACCAGGTGTGCACGCTCGCCGACGGGTTCGTGACCGTGCGCGGTGAGCGTGCGCGGTACTTCGGGGCCGACGCGGCCCCCGACTCCGCGCTCTCCTCCGCCACGAAGAACGTCTCCAGTGACCTGTACTTCCGCGGGGTGCGGGAGGCCGGCACCGTGGAGAAGCTGATGGCCCAGCCTGCGCCGCTCGGTCCGAGCCGGGACGTGAAGGAGCTGATGCGGGGCTTCGCCGCGGGCTACAACACCTGGCTGGAGAAGAACCGGATCACCGACCCGGCGTGCAGCGGTGCCGCCTGGGTGCGTCCCGTGTCGGTCGAGGACGTGGCCGCCCGCAACTTCGCGCTGGCCGTGCTCGGCGGCCAGGGCCGGGCCGTGGACGGCATCACGGCCGCCCAGCCGCCCGCGTCCGCCACCCCGTCCACCGGCACCCCGCCGGCCCGCACCCCGGACGCCCAGGACACCGCCCGCGCCGCCCGTGAGCTGTTCGCCGCCGACTCCGCGGACATGGGCTCCAACGCCGTCGCGTTCAGCGGGGCCACCACGGCGAACGGCCGCGGGCTGCTGCTCGGCAACCCGCACTACCCCTGGCAGGGCGGCCGCCGCTTCTGGCAGTCGCAGCAGACCATCCCCGGCGAACTGAACGTCTCCGGCGGCTCGTTGCTCGGTTCGGCGACGATCTCCATAGGTCACAACGCGCGGGTGGCCTGGAGCCACACGGTGGCGACCGGCGTCACCCTCAACCTGCACCAGCTGACCCTGGACCCGGCCGACCCGACCACCTACCTGGTGGACGGCAGGCCGGAGCGGATGACCGAGCGCCGGGTGACCGTCGCCGTCAAGGGCGGTGAGCCGGTGACGAAAACCCAGTGGTGGACGCGGTACGGCCCGGTCGTCACCTCGCTCGGCGCCGCGCTCCCGCTGCCGTGGACGACCACGACCGCCTACGCCCTGGGCGACCCCAACGCCACCAACCTGCGCGGCTCCGACACCGCCCTCGGCTTCAGCAAGGCCCGCAGCACGAAGGACGTGCTGGACGCGCTGAAGCGCACGCAGGGCCTGCCGTGGGTCAACACGATCGCCGCCGACTCCCGTGGCCACACGCTGTTCACGCAGTCCCAGGTGCTCCCCCGGATCACCGACGAGCTGGCGCAGCGCTGCTCCACTCCCCTGGGCCGGGTCACCTACCCCGCCTCCGGAGTGGCGATTCTCGACGGCTCCCGCGGCGACTGTGCGCTCGGCAGCGATCCGGACGCCGTACAGCCGGGGATCCTCGGGCCGTCGAGGATGCCGGTCCTCCAGGACGCGCCGTACGCGGAGAACTCCAACGACAGCGCCTGGCTGGCCAACGCCGAGCGGCCGCTGACCGGGTACGAGCGGATCTTCGGCACCGTGAACACCCAGCGGTCGCTGCGGACGCGTGGTGCGGTGCAGGACGTGTCGGCGATGGCCGAGCGAGGCCGGCTGACCGTACGGGACCTCCAGGCGCAGCAGTTCGCCAACCGGGTGCCCGCGGGTGACCTCGTCGCGGCGGACGCGGCGAAGGCCTGTGCGGCGCTGCCCGGCGGCACGGCGACGGGCAGTGACGGCAAGGCCGTCGACGTCGGTGCGGCCTGCGGGGTGCTCGCGGCCTGGGACCGCACCGCGGACACCGGGAGCCGGGGCGCGCTGCTCTTCGACCGGCTGTGGCGCAAGCTGCCGGTGTCCCAGCTGTGGAAGGTGCCGTTCTCGGCGGCCGACCCGGTGGGCACGCCGAACACGCTCAACACGGACGCCCCGGCCTTCGCGACGGCCCTCGCGGACACCGTCGCCGAGCTGCGGGCGGCCGGCATCGCGCTGGACTCCCCGCTCGGGGAGCACCAGTTCGTCGTACGGAACGGGAAGCGGATCGCCGTTCCGGGCGGCACCGAGTCGCTGGGCGTGTGGAACAAGGTCGAGCCGGTCTGGAACCCGGCCGGCGGCGGATACACCGAGGTGTCGACCGGGTCCAGCTACATCCAGGCGGTCGGCTGGGACGGCGGCCGCTGCCCGGTGGCCCGGACCCTGCTGACGTACTCCCAGTCCTCGAACCCCGACTCGCCGCACTTCAGCGACCAGACGCGGCTGTTCTCGGCGGAGAGGTGGGTGACGTCCCGGTTCTGCGAGAAGGACATCCTGTCGTCGCCGGCGCTGCGGGTGGTCCGGGTCCGTTCCTGAGGCGTTCGGGCTCACACCGGCCGGGAGCGCCCCTCCCAGTACGGGTCCCGAAGGCGCCGCTTGTACAGCTTGCCGTTGGGGTCCCGGGGCATCTCGGTGATGAAGTCGACGCTCTTCGGGCGCTTGTAGCCCGCGAGGCGTTCGGCGCAGTGGGCGAGGAGGTCGGCGGCCAGGTCCGGCCCGGGGGCGTGCCCCGGGGCCGGTGCCACCACGGCCTTGACCTCCTCGCCCCAGTCGTCGTGCGGGATGCCGAAGGCGGCGGCGTCGGCGACGGCGGGGTGCTGGAGCAGGACGGACTCGATCTCGGCGGGGTAGATGTTGACCCCGCCGGAGATGATCATGTCGATCTTGCGGTCGCGCAGGAAGAGATAGCCGTCCTCGTCGAGGTAGCCGAGGTCGCCGACGGTGAAGAAGTCGCCGATGCGGTTCTTCCTCGTCTTGGCCTCGTCCTTGTGGTACGCGAAGCCGCCGGTGTTCATCTTCAAATACACGGTGCCGAGTTCACCGGGGGGCAGCCGGTTGCCGTCGTCGTCGAAGATCGCGAGCTCGCTGATGGGCCAGGCCTTGCCGACCGTCCCGGGCTTCTTCAGCCAGTCCTCGGCGGTGGCGAAGGCTCCGCCGCCCTCGCTGGCCGCGTAGTACTCCTCCACGCAGGGCCCCCACCAGTCGAGCATGGCCCGCTTCACGTGGTCGGGGCAGGGGGCGGCGCCGTGGATCGCGTGCCGCATGGACGAGACGTCGTAGCGCGCCCGGACCTCCGCGGGCAGCGCCAGCAGGCGGTGGAACTGGGTCGGGACCATGTGGGTGTGGGTGCACCGGTGCGCGTCGATCAGCCGGAGCATCTCCTCGGGCGTCCACTTGTCCATCAGGACCAGCGGGTGGCCGATGTGCAGGGCCGCGGCCGCGAACTGGAGGACGGCCGTGTGGTAGAGCGGCGAGCAGACGAGATGGACGTTGTCGTCGAAGGGCCGGATCCCGAAGATGCCGAGGAAGCCACCCAGGTACGCCTCCTCCGGCGTCTTGCCGGGCAGGGGCCGGCGGATTCCGCGCGGGCGGCCCGTCGTGCCCGAGGTGTAGTTCATGACCCAGCCGAGTTCACGGTCGGCGGGCGGCGACTCCGGTTGTCCGGCGAGGAGTTCGGCGTACGGCCTGAAGCCCTCGATCTCGCCGACGGCGTACCGGTGGGTCGCCGCGAGGCCCGCCTCGTCGGCCGCGTGCCGTGCCGCGTCGGCGAAGCGCTCGTGGGCGAGGAGCACCTTGGCGCCGGAGTCGGCGACGATCCAGGCGATCTCGGGGGCGACGAAGTGGTGGTTGATCGGCACCAGGTAGAAGCCGGCCTGGCTGGCGGCGAGATGGGCGGTGAAGAACTCCGCGCTGTTGGGCAGGACGACGGCGAAGGCGTCGCCGCGTTCCAGTCCGGCGGCGCGCAGTCCGTGCACGAGCCGGTTGGCGGCGGCGTGCAGGCTGCCCGCGGTCCAGGAGGTGCCGTCGGGGGCGATGAGGACCGTGCGCGAGGGGTCCTGGGCGGCCTGGGCCCAGAAGCCCGCGGGGGCTGTGCTCGTCACTGGCCGCTCCTTCCGGCGATGCGGTTGATGCGATCGACGGCTTTCTCGAAGCCGCGGGTGAGGTCGTCGAAGACGGCCTGGACACTGCGCTCGCTGGTCATCCGTCCGACGATCTGGCCGACGGGCGTGCCGAGCAGCGGTTCGACCTCGTACTTCTGGATCCGTGAGACGGCGTCGGCGACCAGCAGGCCCTGAAGGGGCATGGGGAGGGTGCCGGGTCCGTCGGCGGAGTCCCAGGCGTCGGTCCATTCGGTACGGAGCTGGCGTGCGGGTTTCCCGGTCAGGGCACGCGAGCGGACGGTGTCGCCGGAGCCCGCGGCGAGGAGCTTCTCGATCAGCTTGGGTGAGGGCAGTTCGGCCTCTGTGGTGGTCAGCCATAGGGAGCCCAGCCACACACCTTGGGCGCCGAGTGCCAGCGCTGCCGCCACCTGCTGCCCGCTTCCTATGCCACCGGCCGCGAGCACGGGCAGCGGGGCCACGGCGTCGACGACCTCGGGGGTGAGGACCATGGAGGCGATGTCGCCGGTGTGGCCGCCGGCCTCGTAGCCCTGGGCGACCACGATGTCGATGCCGCCCTCCTTGTGCTTGAGGGCGTGCCGGGCGCTGCCCGCGAGCGCCGCCACGAGGACGTTCTGCTCGTGCGCGCGGGCCACCACGTCGGCGGGCGGGGAGCCGAGGGCGTTGGCGAGGAGGCGGATCGGGTAGTCGAAGGCCACGTCGAGCTGGTTGCGGGCGACCTGCTCCATCCAGCCCGTGATGCGCCACCCGGACGCCTCGCCCTCGGCGAGTTCGGGCACGCCGTACTTGGCGAGGGTGTCCTTGACGAACTGCCGGTGCCCTTCGGGGATCATGGCCTCGACATCGGCCTCGGTCACTCCCTCGACCTTCTTGGCGGGCATCACGACGTCCAGGCCGTAGGGCTTGCCGTCGATGTGCGCCTCGATCCAGTCGAGGTCGCGTTTGAGTTCGTCGGGGGCCGTGTAGCGGACCGCGCCGAGCACCCCGAAGCCGCCGGCCCGGCTGATGGCCGCGGCGACGGCGGGGAACGGCGTGAAGCCGAAGACGGCGTGCTCGACTCCCAGTGTCTTGCTCAGCTCCGTCTGCATGGGCGCAGGATGCCGCAGTCCTCCGGACGACGGAAGAGGTTTTCTGATGCTCCGTCAGATTCTGGTCAACGGACAGGGCTTGGCCGCAGGGGCCGGCAGGCTGCGTACGGCGGTCAGTCCCCCAGTTCCTCCAGCACCGCCATCGCCGCGTTGTGCCCCGGCACCCCGCTCACTCCGCCCCCGCGCACCGCGCCCGCCCCGCACAGCAGCACGTTGGCGTGCCGGGTCTCCACGCCCCAGCGTCCGGTCTCCTCCTGGGCGTACGGCCAGGTCAGCTCGCGGTGGAAGATGTTGCCGCCGGGCAGCCTCAGGTCCCGCTCCAGGTCCAGCGGGGTCTTGGCCTCGATGCAGGGCCGGCCGTCCGCGTCGGTGGCCAGGCAGTCGGCGAGCGGTTCGGCGAGGTGGGCGTCGAGCTGGGCGAGGGTCGAGGTGAGGAGTTCCTCGCGGACGGCGTCGTTGTCCCGGTCGAAGAGCCGGGCCGGGGTGTGCAGACCGAACAGGGTGAGGGTCTGGTAGCCCTGCTCGACGAGGTCCTGGCCGAGGATCGTCGGGTCGGTGAGCGAGTGGCAGTAGATCTCGGAGGGCGGGGCGTCCGGCAGCCGGCCGGCGGCGGCCTGGGCGTGGGCGGTGGCCAGCTGCCGGTAGCCCTCGGCGATGTGGAAGGTGCCGGAGAACGCCTCGCGCGGGTCGACCGCGCCGTCCTTCAGCCGCGGGAGCCGCTTGAGGAGCATGTTGACCTTGAGCTGGGCGCCCTCCGCGGGGGTGGGCGGCTCGTCGCCGGTGAGGGCGGCGAGTTCCCGCGGGGAGGCGTTGACCAGGACGTGCCGGGCGCCGACCACGCCCTCGCCGTCGGCGGTGCGGTAGGTGACCTCCGCCGCGCGCCCGTCCGAGGAGATCCCCGTGACCTCGTGCCCGGTGGCGAGGACCGCGCCGGCGTTCCGGGCCGCGGTGGCCAGGGCGTCGGTGAGGGCGCCCATGCCGCCGACGGGCACGTCCCAGGCGCCGGTCCCGCCGCCGATCACGTGGTAGAGGAAGCAGCGGTTCTGCTTGAGGGAGGGGTCGTGGGCGTCGGCGAACGTGCCGATGAGCGCGTCGGTCAGCACGACGCCCCGGACCAGGTCGTCGGAGAAGCGATCCTCCACGGCCGCCCCGATCGGCTCCTCGAACAGCACCCGCCACGCCTCCTCGTCGTCCAGGCGCCGGTGCAGCTCGTCCCGGGTGGGCAGCGGTTCGGTGAGGGTGGGGAAGATCTTCTTCGCGGCGCGGCCCGTCATGTCGTAGAACCGCTGCCAGGCCCGGTACTCGCTCTCGCCGCCGGTGAGCGCGGCGAAGGCCTCCCGGGTGCGGCGCTCGCCGCCGCCGACGAGGAGACCGGTGGGCCTGCCGTCCCGTTCGACGGGGGTGTACGAGGAGACGTTGCGGGTGCGGACGCGGAAGTCCAGGCCGAGGTCCCGGACGATCTTCCTGGGCAACAGGCTGACCAGGTAGGAGTAGCGCGACAGCCGGGCGTCCACGCCGGCGAAGGGCCGTGTGGAGACCGCGGCGCCGCCGGTGTTCCCGAGCCGTTCGAGGACCAGCACGGACCGGCCGGCCCGGGCCAGGTAGGCGGCGGCGACCAGGCCGTTGTGGCCGCCGCCGACGATGACGGCGTCGTAGCTCGCGTGGTGTCCCTCGTGTGCAGGCATGGTTCTTCGTAACACGTCATGATCTAGGTCGGCCAGGGGTGGGCGGCACCTGGCGGGACCGCCGAGGTCACTGCGCTCCCGAGGCGCGCTGCTGTCTCAGGGCCGCCACCTGCCGGTAGAGCTCCACCGCCTCCGCGCCCCGGCCGAGCTGTTCCAGGCAGTGGGCCTCGTCGTTGCGGCTGGCGAGGGTGTCGGGGTGGTCGGGGCCGAGGACGTGTTCGCGGGCGGCGGCCACTCTGCGGTACTCGGTGAGGGCGTCCGTCCAGCGGCCCAGCCAGCCGAGGCCGACGGCGACCTCGCGGCGGCTGACCAGGGTGTCGGGGTGGTCGGGGCCGAGGACGCGTTCGCGGATCGCGCACACGTCGCGGGACTCGGCGAGCGCCTCCTCCCAGCGGCCGAGCCGGCCGAGGTTGACGCCGAGGCCGTGGCGGGCGCGCAGGGTCTCGGGGTGGGCGGGGCCGTGGATGCGGGTGCGGTCCTCGATCAGGTCGCGGTAGAGCTGGAGGGCGTCCGCGCTGCGGCCGAGCCGGCCGAGGCTGATGCCGACCTCGTAGCGGGCGGCGAGGGTGTCGGGGTGGTCGGCGCCGAGGGCTTGGGCGCGGGCCTCGGCGACCTCGTGGTAGGTCTGGAGGGCCTCGCCCCAGCGGCCCAACTGGCCGAGCGCATAGGCGACTTCGTAGCGGGTGACCAGGGTGTCGGGGTGCTGCGGGCCGAGCACCCGGGCGCGGGCGACGGCCACCTCGCAGGCCATGCGGTACGAGTCCTCCAGGCGGCCGAGCCTGCTGAGGTTGAAGGCGAGGTTGTGGCGGCAGCGCAGGGTGTCGGGGTGGTCGGGGCCCATCTGGCGTTCCCTGGCCGCGAGGACCGAGTTGTAGACCTGGTGGGCGTCGAAGTGCCGGCCCAGCTGGCCGAGGACGTACGCCATCTCCTGGCGGGCGGCCAGGGTGTCGGGGTGGTCGGCGCCCAGAGTGCGGGTCCTGCTCGCGGCCACGTGCTTGTACTCGCGCAGGGCGTCGGCGGCGCGGCCGGTGCGGCTGAGGGTGAAGGCGACCTCGTAGCGGCTGGCCAGGGTGTCGGGGTGGTCGGGGCCGAGCAGGTGCTCGCGTTCGGCGGCGACCGCGCGGTGCACCTCGCCGGCCTCCTCCCAGCGGCCGAGGCGTCCCAGGCTGAGTCCCGCGTTGTGCCGTCCGGCGAGCGCGGTGATCGCCTGCGGGGACGGCAGGGGCTGCTCCTGCGGTACGGGGTTCTCGGTGCGGCCGGTGGTGGGGCGGGCGATCCACTCGCCGGTCAGGCCCGCTCCGGCGTCCGGGGGCGTGACGGCGAGGCCGGCGCCGGTGGCCTTGTGGCCGGTGGTCATGCCGCGGGTCCAGGAGGGCAGCCGGATCTCGCGGGGGCGCTGCGGTTCGGGCGGGTCGAAGTGGGGCTGCGGGGTCACCACGGTCGGCACGTACGCCGGTGTCGTACGGCCCAGAGTGATCCGGCGCCCCACCTCGCGCGCGTCGTGCGGACGTTGCTCGGGGCGCTTGGCCAGCAGGTCCAGGATGACCTTGTCGAGGTACTCGGGGATTTCGGCGCGGTGGCTGCGCGGCGGGCGGGGCGGGGTGTCACGGTGGCCGACGAGGATCGCCCAGGCGTCTCCCAGGTCGAAGGGCGGTGCCCCGGTGGCGATCTCGTACAGCACGCACCCCAGGGAGTACAGGTCGCTGCGCTGGTCGACCTCGGACCCCCCTATCTGCTCAGGTGACATGTAGTGCGGGGTGCCCATCGCGATGCCGGTGCCGGTCAGCCGGGAGGTGAAGCCGATGTCGTGGCCGAGGCGGGCGATGCCGAAGTCGCATATCTTCACGGTGCCGTCGGTGAGCCGGACGATGTTCGCGGGCTTGAGGTCGCGGTGCACGACGCCCTGCCGGTGGGTGTAGGCGAGCGCGGCGGCGACCTGGTCGGCGATCTCGACGACGTCGGCGACGGGCAGCGGGTGCTGTCTGTTGTCCTCCAGGAGCTGGCTGAGGTTGCGGCCCTCCAGGAGCTCCATCACCAGATAGAGCACCCCGTCGAACTCGCCGAAGTCATGGACGACGGTCACCCCGCGGTGGCTGAGGGCCGCGGCCACCCGCGCCTCGCGGCGGAACCGCTCCCTCAGGACCCGGGTGAAGGTCTGGTCCTGCTGCCCGCCCAGGGGTTTGAGGCACTTGACGGCGACCTGCCGGCCCAGCGACTCGTCACGGGCCCGCCACACCTCGCCCATGCCGCCGCGCCCGATCAGATCGAGCAGTCGGTACCGCCCCTGGATGAGCCTGCTGCTGTCCCCCATCTCCTGCGACCGCCCCCGTCGAACTCGCCCCGCCCTCCCCTGGCTCGTCCAGTATGGCGACCTATGGTCCGAGTTTGTACGGGGAGGGCCGGGAGCCCGGGCCGAGCCGGGCCATGGCACGCAGGATGTGCTTGGGCGGGAGTTGCCAGCGCAGCCGTGCGGGAACGCAGCGCAGCAGGGTGCCGGTGGCGCGCAACTGACGGGTGACGGCGGCGGGTTCGGGGGCTTTCCTGCCGTACAGCTCGTGGGCGTACGGCGGCAGGGCGGCGTACGCCAACTGCGCCACGCGCCGCCACAGCACCTCGCGCGCCGGGACGAGGAGCGGGTGCGTCGGCGGGCGGAGGAGGAAGTCGTCCACTTCACGGGCCTCGGGCGTAGCGGCGAGCTCGGGGCGCACCTTCTCGAAGTAGGCGGCCATCTCGGCCTGGTTCCCGGGTACGGCCTCGGGGTCCAGCCCGACCAGGCGGGCGCTGACCCGGTGTTCCGCGATGTACCGGTCGGCCTGCTCCTCGGTGAGGCGGAAGCCGGAGCGCCGGGCGACCTGGAGGTAGGAGTCGATCTCGGCGCAGTGCACCCACAGCAGGAGCTCGGGTTCGTCGACGCCGTAGCGTTCGCCGGTGTCGGGGTCGGTCGCGCCGAACATGGTGTGGATCTTGCGGATCCGGGCGCCGGCCTTCTCGGCGGCCTCGGTGGTGCCGTAGGTCGTGGTGCCGACGAAGGTGGCGGTGCGCATCAGCCGGCCCCAGGCGTCGCGCCTGAAGTCGCTGTTCTGCATGACTCCGCGCACCGCCCGCGGGTGCAGGGCCTGGAGGTAGAGCGCGCGGACGCCGGCGACCCACATCATCGGGTCGCCGTGCATCTGCCAGGTCACCGAGTTCGGTGTGAACAGCCCGGGATCACCCATGCCCGCAGGCTAACGCCGTACCCGCGGCATCCCCAGACCGATCCACGAGATGATCTCGCGCTGGATCTCGTTGTTGCCGCCGCCGAAGGTGAAGATGACGGCCGAGCGGTAGCCGCGCTCCAGTTCGCCGTGCAGGACGTCGCCCACCGAGCCCTCCTTGAGCGCGCCGGCCGTCGCGACGATCTCCATGAGCCAGGCGTAGGCGTCCCGGCGGGCCTCGGAGCCGTAGACCTTGACGGCGGAGGCGTCCTGGGGGGTGAGGGTGCCGTCCTGGACGGCGTTCACCATCCGCCAGTTGAGGAGCTTGAGCGCGTCGAGCCTGGTGTGGGTCTGGGCCAGGCGGCGGCGCACCCACGGCAGGTCGATCACACGGCGGCCGTCCGCGAGCTTGGTCTCGCCCGCCCAGCGCTGGACGTTCTGGAGGGCGCGGATGGCCATGGTGCCGTGGGCGGCGAGGGTGACCCGCTCGTGGTTGAGCTGGTTGGTGATCAGCCGCCAGCCCTGGTTCTCCTCGCCGACCCGGTGCGAGACGGGGACCCGGACGTTCTCGTAGTAGCTGGCCGTGGTGTCGTGCGAGGCCAGGGTGTTGATCACGGTGCACGAGTAGCCGGGGTCGGTGGTCGGCATCAGGAGCATGGTGATGCCCTTGTGCGGCGGGGCGTCCGGGTCGGTGCGGACGGCGAGCCAGACCCAGTCGGCGGTGTCGCCGTTGGTGGTCCAGATCTTGTGCCCGTTGACGACGTACTCGTCCCCGTCCCGCACCGCGCGGGTCTTCAGGGAGGCGAGGTCGGTGCCCGCGTCGGGCTCGCTGTAGCCGATGGCGAAGTCGATCTCGCCGGAGAGGATGCGGGGCAGGAACCAGGACTTCTGCTCCTCGGTGCCGTACTGCATGATCGTCGGCCCGACGGTGTTGAGCGCCATCAGCGGCAGCGGTACGCCGGCCTGGGCGGCCTCGTCGAAGAAGATGAACTGCTCCATCGCGGTCAGGCCGCGGCCGCCGTACTCCTTGGGCCAGCCGACGCCGAGCCAGCCGTCGGTGCCGAGGCGGCGGATGGTCTCGCGGTAGAAGCGCTTCTGGGCGTCGCGGTCGGTGAAGCGGGCGTGTGCGTTGTCCGGGACCAGTTCCGCGAAGTAGGTGCGCAGTTCGGTGCGCAGCCGCTGCTGCTCGGGCGTGTGGTCGAGATGCACGGCGCCTCCAGGCTCCCAGGCCGGTCCTGACGGCGCACACGGTAGAACGTGTTCCAGAAATTGGGAACGGTCAGGAGGGGGTCTCTCGGGTGCGGGAGGGCTCGCCCGCGGGCGCGGAGGGCTCGCTCACAGGAGGGTCGCCATGAAGTCCGAGCACGCCTGGGCGCACTCGCGGCACGCCTTGGCGGCCGCCTCCGCCCCGGGGTGCCGGTCCATGACCTGCGCGCACTCCAGGCACACCGAGCGGCACCATTCCAGCTGGACGCGGATGCCGGCCTCGTCGAGGTGGTTCTCCTCGGAGAGCACACGGCAGGTCGCGTCGCACACCTCGGCGCACATGATGCCCTTGCGGCGCAGCAGCTCCTGGTCCTCGGCGCCGTCCGGATCGACCAGGCTCGCACGCAGCGCGCTGGCCCGTGCGCACTCGGTGCACGCCTGGGCGCACGCGAACCGGTCCTCCAGGAACCGGAAGAGCTCCTGCTGGGAAGTCGTAGTCGTCACAAGGGGCGGGTAGCCGGGGTCACGGCGGCCAAACCCCGAGTTCGCGGGCGTTTCGGTCGCCGCGGGGCGGATCGGTTCGTGCGGAGGGACCAGGGGTACTCGCGTGGCATGAACCAAGCCCTGAACACCGGATGGATGGACATGGCGGCGGGCCGGGGCGGCCTGGCGGCCGGAGTGATCGCCGCGGGAGTGGTGGTCGTGGCGGTGCTGATCGGTGCCTTCTGGCTGGGCTCCCGGGTCAGGCGCCGCGAGTCGCCCCCGCCCACGCCCGAGGAGCAGCCGAAGCTGCCCGAGAGCGGGCCGGTCCGTGAGGTCAGGGAGACCCGGGAACCCGACGAGGTGCCCAGGAGCGACACCCGCCTGACCCCGCACGAACTGCCCAACCACGGCAACAGCCCGACCCGGACCGGCTCGGGCGAGCGCCCGCGCTGGGACGAGGGCAGCAGCGGGTCCTTCGGCAGCGGGGGCCCGGGGGGCGGCTGACCTAGACATCGACCTGAAGACGGCCGCTCCGCTCACTCTCCGAGCGGGGCGGCCGCCTTTGGTGGCAGTGCGTGGACGAAGGCATGCGGGAGGTTGCCGGGCAGCCGGCGCTGGGCGAGGTCGAACTCCTCCGCACACAGGCCCGACGCCCCGCAGGCCCGGCACCGGCCGCCGCTCACCCCAACCGACCTCAGCACCTCGCACCCGGCCCCAGCGATCGAGCCCCGCCCCGGCTCCGGACGCCCCCGAAGTCCTGGTCAACTGCTCTTCCGTGCACAGACGTTGACCGTCTCCTCACTCCACAGCAGAATGAGCCCGCTCTCTTGAGAGCGCTCTCAGCACCCTTGGCCCGCAGTACCGAGGAGACCCATGACCGGCAGTCCGCGCCAGCCCCTCAGCCGCCGTACGCTCATCGGGACCGCCGTCGCGGTCGCGGCCCTCGGCGCGACCGGCGCCGGGACGGCCCGGGCGGCACAGGCCGGCACCGGTGCTGCCAAGGTCTCCGCGCCCCGCCGCGCGCGGGCCTTCCTCGCCGCCGCCATGGACGCCTACCCGGACCACGGCACCCTCCGGCTCACCCAGAGCTACACCGACCAGGCGGGCCTGTTCAGCACCGCGTTCACCTACGACAACGCCCTCGCGATCCTGGCCCACCTCGCCTCCCCCGCGGGCGGCGCCCGGGCCGTGGCCCTCGGTGACGCGCTGTTGTACGCCCAGACCCACGACCCCGGGTACGACGACGGCAGGCTGCGGCAGGCCTACAACGTCGGGCCGTACACCTTCTACGACGGCTCCCCGCAGCCGGACGGGTTCGTCCGGGCGGACGGCACGGCCAACGTGGGGACGCAGTTCGGCTTCACCGGTACCGCCGTCGGCGACATGGCGTGGGCCGGTATCGCGCTGGCCGCGCTCGCCGCGCGAACCGGTGAGCGGCGCTTCCTCACCGGCGCGGTGCGGATCGGCGAGTGGATCGAGCGGGTCGGGCGGACCGACGAGCCGCTCGGCGGGTACAAGTTCGGCGTCAACGGGGCCGACGAGAAACTGCCGTTCACCTCGACCGAGCACAACACCGACCTGGTCGGGTTGTTCGGCCGGCTCGCCCGGCTCACCGGGGACCGGGTCTGGCGGGAGCGCCGCGCGCGGGCCCGGGCCTTCGTCGAGAGGATGTGGGAGCCGGCGGGCGGCTTCTTCTACACCGGCACCAACGACGGAGTGACGATCAACAGGTCCCCGATCCCGGAGGACACCCAGACCTGGCCCCACCTCGCCCTCTCCTCCCCGGCCCACGCCCGCTCCCTCGACTGGGCCGCGTCCGAGCTGGCCGTCCTGGACACCGCGGACCGGCCCAACAGCACGGTCCCCGCCGGCCAGTCCTACGCGGGCGTCACCTTCAGCTCCGCGAGCCTGCTGGCCGACGAGTCCGCCCCGATCGCCGCGGGGCAGCCCAAGCCGGACCGCAACGGCGTCTGGTTCGAGGGCACCGCCCATCTCGCCCTGGCCCTGCGCGACCGGGGCGCGGGCGGCGACGAGAAGCGCGCCCGCCGCCTGCTCGGCTCGATCGAGCGCGCGCAGGACCTCCTCGGCGCCGACCAGACCGTCGGTGGCACCCCGCTCCCCGCCCGCTCCGGGGTCGTCTCGGCGAGCAGCCCGCTCGACACCGGCTTCGGGTTCGGCTACTACCCCTACCGGCACACCGGCGCCACCGCCTGGTACCTCCTGGCCGACTCCCGCACCAATCCGCTGCGCGCCTGAGCCCGGGGGGACACCGAGCGGCGTACCGGGACAGGTCACCGCACAGGCCGACGTGGGAGAATAGGAGCCGCCGATCACTCCCCGCCTCATCCCCTCCGGGCACACCCCGCAGCGGTCGCCCACGTGACCTTCGGTGCCTCAAGGTCGATACTGCCGACAGCAGCGCCGGACGACCGAACACAGAACTGACAGTGACCGACAGGACAGCGACGACCCAGGCCGGACGCCCGTCCCTCAGGCACCTCAGGAGGCACTCATGAAGATGATCATCAACGTTCCGGAAACCGTCGTCGCGGACGCCCTGCGCGGCATGGCGGCCGCCCATCCGGAGCTGACCGTGGACGTCGAGAACCGCGTGATCGTACGACGGGACGCCCCCGTGGCCGGGAAGGTCGCCCTGATCTCCGGTGGCGGGTCCGGGCACGAGCCGCTGCACGGCGGTTTCGTGGGACCCGGCATGCTCTCCGCGGCCTGCCCGGGCGAGGTGTTCACCTCGCCGGTGCCGGACCAGATGGTGCGGGCGGCGGCCGCCGTGGACAGCGGGGCCGGGGTGCTGTTCATCGTGAAGAACTACACGGGTGACGTGCTCAACTTCGACATGGCGGCCGAACTCGCCGAGGACGAGGGAATCCAGGTCGCCAAGGTCCTCGTGAACGACGACGTCGCCGTCACCGACAGCCTCTACACGGCGGGCCGGCGCGGCACCGGCGCCACCCTGTTCGTGGAGAAGATCGCCGGGGCCGCGGCGGACGAGGGACAGCCGCTGGAGCGGGTGGAGGCGATCGCCCGTCAGGTCAACGAGAACTCGCGGAGTTTCGGCGTCGCCCTCAGCGCGTGCACCACGCCCGCCAAGGGCAGCCCGACCTTCGATCTGCCCGCCGGTGAGCTGGAGTTGGGGATCGGCATCCACGGCGAGCCCGGCCGGGAGCGGCGATCGATGATGACCTCCCGGGAGATCGCCGACTTCTCGGTGCACGCGATCCTGGACGACATGAGCCCGCGCAATCCCGTGCTCGTCCTGGTCAACGGCCTGGGTGCCACCCCGCTGCTGGAGCTGTACGGCTTCAACGCCGAGGTGCAGCGGGTGCTCGCCGACCGCGGGGTGGCCGTCGCCCGCACCCTGGTCGGCAACTACGTGACCTCGCTCGACATGGCGGGCGCCTCCGTCACCCTGTGCCAGGTGGACGAGGAGCTGCTGCGGCTGTGGGACGCGCCGGTCAGGACACCGGGGCTGCGCTGGGGGGTGTGAGCAGGCGACCGACGTACCGACCACGCAAGGAGACCCAGTGCTCGACGCCGACTTCTTCCGCCGTTGGATGACGGCGACCACCGCTTCCGTCGACCGTGAGGCGGAGCGGCTCACCACCCTCGACTCCCCCATCGGGGACGCCGACCACGGCAGCAACCTCCAGCGCGGGTTCACCGCGGTGGCCGCGGCCCTGGAGAAGGAGGCCCCGGACACCCCGGGCGGGGTCCTCACCCTCGCCGGACGCCAGCTCATCTCGACGGTCGGGGGCGCTTCGGGCCCCTTGTACGGGACGCTGCTGCGGCGGACCGGCAAAGCGCTCGGGGACGCCGCCGAGGTCACTGCGGAACAGCTGACCGAGGCGCTGCGAGCCGGCGTGGAGGCGGTCAGGACGCTGGGCGGGGCCGCCCCGGGCGACAAGACCATGATCGACACGCTGGTGCCGGCCGTCGACGCGCTCGGCACCGGCTTCGCCGCGGCGCGCACGGCCGCCGACCAGGGCGCCCTGGCCACCACGCCGTTGCAGGCCCGCAAGGGCCGGGCGAGCTATCTGGGCGAGCGCAGCATCGGGCACCAGGACCCGGGCGCCACCTCGGCCGCCCTGCTGATCGCGGCTCTCGCGGAGGTGGCCGGTGAGTGACGCAGCGTCGGTCGGGATCGTGCTGGTCTCGCACAGCGCCGAAGTCGCCGCGTCCGTGGCGGAGTTGGCGAAGGGACTGGCGGGCGGCGGCACCGAGGTGCCGGTCGCCGCGGCGGGCGGCACCGAGGGCGGCGGGCTCGGTACGAGCGCGGAGCTGATCGCCGCCGCGGCCGCGTCCGTGGACCGGGGCGCCGGGGTGGCCGTGCTGACCGACCTCGGCAGCGCGGTGCTCACCGTCAAGGCGCTGCTGGCGGAGGGCGACGAACTCCCGGACGGCACCCGCCTGGTGGACGCCCCCTTCGTCGAGGGAGCGGTGGCCGCGGTGGTCACGGCGGCCGCCGGAGCCGACCTGGCGGCGGTGGAGGCGGCCGCGGCGGAGGCGTACAGCTACCGGAAGGTCTGACGGACCACCGGGAAGACGGGCCCCGGCAGCCGCGACACACATTCCGCGGGCCCGCTTCACCGCGTCCGCCGCGACGGCGAGGGCCGAGCCGGGGGTCTTGCC